>NZ_JAWDMQ010000046.1:0-10470 GCF_046536515.1 Caldisphaera sp.
TAGGGACTTAGCCCTCAACCACCCACTTGTGGTAGGTGGGTCATGGGACTCCTTCGACCCCAACGGCACGGGGGTCACATCTCCAGCCCTTTTCCTTCCCCCTTTCGCAAACACCAACCCTTAGGGCATCGCCCCCATCGGGTTGATAAGCAATCTTTGTCCCTCCTTATGTCTCAGCAATCTCTCCACAAGATTAGTTGATAATAAATAGGTAAAAAAAGATTTCTATTAACATGAGAAAGGATTCAGCCCAGGGGGGACACTTTTTATTAAATTTATTAGAATTTAAAAATCTTTATAACTGAAAGCCTCGCCCTTTGGGACGGGGAGGAGGTCAGATAGATCTAAAATAAATGATGCTACTCGTCCTTTATACCAACTCGAACTCTGGTATTTTATCTATAAGCCCTCTTTCCTTTGCTATCTCATGAACTTTTTTAATTGATTTTATTCCAACTACCCCCATATCATAAATTGATTTACAGCCATCTATAAAAGATTTAACAGTTGGCTTATCTGAACCAGGTGCATAGTTTAATGCATAGTTTAATGCTTCTTCTTGATGCGATAATGCATATTTTATTGATTGCTGAAATATTACCCTAATTTCTAATGCATCTTCATAGCTAAGTCTTTTGCTAACAACATATGATCCCATAGGTAATGGTAAATTTCCTGCTTTATTTTTCCATTCCTCATTTATATCTGCAATTTTTATTAAACCGTATTTTTGATAAATAGCAGTCGTAGTTGGCCCAGGTATTAATAAACCTGCGTCAACTTCCCCTTTTACAACGCTGTTGATTATCTCGTCAAACCTTACCACAACTTCTTCCTTAGAATTAAAGAAGAGCTTATAATAAAAATAACCACTAAACGATTTCCCAGGTATTGCAATTCTTAAATCATTTATCTCATCTTTTTTATACATTTTCTTTGAAACAATTATAGGTCCTACATCACTTCTTTGAGTGCTGCCGCTTCTTAGTAAATAATAGCTATCTGCAACTCTCCATAAATTAACTGAAGATATTGCTGTAACTTCAAGATCTTTCCTAGTTATTACTCTTTGGTTTAATTTATCGAATTCCTCATAACTTGGGTCTATTTTAATTTTTTCGCTGAATTTGTTATGCAGTATACCATAAACTAAAAAATATGCATGAACTGGATCATAATAATGATAAGACTTTACAACTTTCAAATCTACCAATTTACTCACCGCTTAGTGGTTAAATTTAAAAGTATAAAAGCTAATAGAGTTAAAAATAATAAATTGTAATATTAATAATTAAGCTAAAAAAGTTCCTCTTTAATTAATAATTATTTATAAACCTTAAAAAGAAATAATAAACCAGCTATAAATTTATTTAAAAATCAAAATATAATAGAAGGAAGAGAAGGTAAATATTTTACATATCCCATTAGGTTGAAAAAAGTTTAGATTCTCTTTCTATTCTTTTTCTACTATTGCTTCTCTAAAAAACAACTTATTTTCTTCCTTTATTATTTTAAATTTACCTAATAAATCCTTCCACTCATTTTCGCTAACAGAAGTTTTTCCCTTGCTTAACGTTTCAATACTTATATATGCCATTCCCTTAGGTTTTAAAATTCTGTAAATTTCATTAATAGCACCCTTATGATCTAACATGCAACATAAAACATTATTTGAAAAAACGAAATCAACAATTTCAGATTCTATTTTTAATTTATTAGCAGAAGCTAATTGTGTTACAACATTTTTTAATCCCAGCCTTTCAATTTTTTTATTCAATATATCTATCATTTTCTTATCGGAATCCACAGCATAAACAAATTTGGCTATTTTAGAAAGCTTTACTGTATAAAAACCTGGTCCGCACCCTATATCAGCAACTACCATATCCTCTTTAATGTACTTTAAAGCCTTTTTCCTATCAAAAATTTTTCTTATAGGGTTATCTAGCAATATCGGATTTAAATGCCTATCGCTCATTATTGCACACAATTATTTAGAAAAAAGAAAGTTCTTATGCATTAATATTTATTATTTTTTCTGGTATACTAAATGAGACAACATAATTTGGTTCATCAACTACCTCGCTCATCTTCAGGTTACCTACTACACTACATAGAATATATGCCTCTTCTCCGCTCAACCCTTTGCTCTTCAATTCTTCAACCATGTTTAAAACGGCTTTTCTAGCTGCAGCTATGGGGTCTTTATCTATACCCATAGTTACTATTTGTTTACCGGCATCATTAATATTAACAACAGCCTTTGGTGTATCAATCTTCTCCCCCTTTCTTAAATCCACCTTTATTAATACTCTTGCTGAGGTTTCTATTGCTGTTCCTGAAACTTCTCCATCACCTTGAGATGCGTGGGGATCTGCAAGAGAAAGCAATGCCCCTTTTACGTTAACTGGGAAGTAAATTACTGAACCTTGGGTTAATAACCTATTATCCATGTTACCTCCTGAACTATGAGGAGGTATCATGGGTAAATCACCAAACTTTGGTGCAGTTCCAATAACTCCTAAAAACGGATTTATAGGTATCTTAATACCTTTTAAAAAGTCTTTTGCTGTTGCATAACCATTTTTAATATCCCAAATGACTAGTTTTTCTTTAAATAAACCTTTTAAAAGACCGAAATTGCTCAGTATAGCAGACCATCCCCAATTACCAACTTCGATCTCTTTTAATGTAACAACTAAAGTATCTCCTTCTTCTGCCCCCTCAACATAAATAGGCCCAACAGCCCCATCAAATTTTGATTCATCAATCTTATGCATATCTTCTGTTTTAAAATCATATTTTATTTGATTAGTTGAAGAGTCTGGTATTAATACTTCTACTTCATCACCTGGCTTTATATAAAGCTTTGGCTTATTATAAGGGGACCAAACAAAATGAACGTTTGATAAATCAAAGCCATCTAATTTCAAATCTCCTCTCCCTGCTCTAATTTAACTCTTAGATCCTTTTTCCTATAATAAAGTATAGCTCCAGCTATGAGCCAAGCAGCAACGATTGTTGTACCTATTATTACATAGATGTTTATTGAAGTGAATGAGGCGTATATAGCAAAACCGAATATTAATGTTGCTATTATAGGTATTATTACGTGAAGTGAATTTAGCCTGTTCCTCTTTTTCATATAAAAAGGCAATGCTGCGTTAACCATAATGTGATCTATTAATGTGCCCAAACCTGTCCATAACCCTGTTACTAAAAATGCGTTTAGAGGCCCTAAAACCCAACCTGTTATTGTAAATAGGGCAATCCCAACTGCGGTCATAACTATTAATGATATATGAGGACTCTTATATTTTTTATGTGTTAAAGATAGCTGTGATGGTAAAGCATTATCTTTGGCCATAGTATACATATCTCTAGATCCTGCATTTATTATAGCAACTGTATCGACAAAACCGCTGTTAGCCATAAATATAAATATAATTGATGCTAAAATAAAACCCCCATATTTTACTGCTTCTATTAATCCGGGGACAAAGTTGCTGAAATATGTAGACATGTTATTTGGACCCCAACCAACTGTCATAGTATAGCTTGCAAAAGTAAAGAAAATTACCAACAGGGTTATAGTTGCTATGACTCCTCTTCTTATATTAACGTGGGCTTGTTTAGCTTCTCCTCCAAGAAAAGTCATTGAACCCCAGCCTGCATATGATCTGACCTCCTCTCCGCCCTGAAGGGCAAGGGTTCCCCTCATCTGTTCGGGATTACATCTGTCATCTGAGGGGCAGTCGGGGTGGTCAGAGATCCCCCCATCTTTTTGTATGCTTTCTTTTCAATATTTATTACTGCTATAGTATCTCTATTAGCCTCAAAACCGCATTTAGGACACTTCAGCTTCCTATAATTAACCTCTACAAGCTTTGAACCACATATTGGGCATATTGACGATGTACCTTTAGGATTGATAACAATTGATGGTACCCCCTGCTTTTCACATTGCCAATCTATCCAATATTCTAACCTTCTATAACCTAGTATTAGCAATGCAGTTTTGTGCTCCTTGGGTAGTTTCCTGAGAGCCTCTACTAAGTTTGTCAAGTCTTCTCTAACAACAGCATGTTGACGTTGTTTTGCTAGCAATACAATTGTATGGGATACCTTCTTAGCCCAATCATCTATAATGTTTTTAGCCTTCCTGTGAAAGCTTTTTATCCTCCTCTTAATGCCTCTTCTCCTAAGCGAGGCATTGTATTTAGGATAGGAATGCCTTTTCTGAAGGTTTTCAGCTAATTGTCTATAATGCAGAGCTCTCTCAATATGCGTTTCAAACCTATACTCGCTTTTTCTATTACCTACAACTATTTGTCTTTCATTAACATCAACAGCTAAGACTCCACTAGGGCTATACTTAGCTGGCTCAGGCACACGTTTATATATCTTAAGAATAAACTTACCATCTTTAAGCAATAGTCTAGCCTCCCTGTTAGGGTAGCTGTCATATCTCCTATCCAAGCCAATAATTTTAAGCCTATAGCCTCCCAATAGCTCTACATAATCACCTTTAATTCTATAGCTCTGCCCATGTGTTAACCAAATCCTAAGATTATTAGCTCTGGGTATCTTGCCTTTATTGGTATTTTTAAGCCAAGACTTAGCTATAGCAATAGCCTCTCTATAACAATCCTGAGCAATTTTTGAGGGCAAGCCATATTTTTCCTTAAGAACTTTGTATAAAAGTCTATGGGCTTTTCCAAGGCTTATTGCTTTATTCTCTATTATAAATTTTATAGAATAGTTGAGGGCTTCCCTATATTGCTTCATTAAATCTACTAGTTTTTTATATAAATCGGGCTCAGGGCTAACCTTTACATTAACTGTTAAGGTTAGTAAACCCTCACTGCCCATAGGCATAGTTACTCAACCTTGTATTTGGCTATATTGACTTTTCTCATGCAATTTGGGCATGTTGCATAATATTGTTTCTTACCTTTGTAGTCCCATACATATCCACACCTAGGGCATCTAAGTTTTACCACTACTTACCACAAGATAACTAATAAGAAAATAGCCCTTATAAGCTTTTCTCATCCCCGCCTTAAAGGTGAGGCTTTCAGTTGTAAAAATACTTTTTTAACTAAACCCGCGTGTATTCCTAACTCTTAACTGCTTTTATCATATGATATATAGAATTTGGATCCCTTTCAACAATAGTTCCATTAACTATTCCATCGGCACCAGCCTTTATTGCTTCTCTAGCTACATCAGGACTATTTATGCCTCCGCCAACTATTAATAAGCCGTCGTAATCTATTTGATCTAAAGCCCTCCTAACTAAAGATATAGTTTGTGGTGGTATTGGGTAGGGGGCTCCACTCCCAGCTTCTAAATAAATTACCTTAGCGCCTAGCATTGCTCCTGCTAAAGAATAAGCAGCAGCTATATCGCCTCTTTCATAGGGAATAGGTCTTGCTTTTCCTATATACCCGGCAGCACCCCCATGACCTATTATTATATATGCTGTGGGTATTGTTTCAAGTCCCATTCTTAATATTATGGGTGCTGCTTGGGCTTGTACACCGCCTACATAATATGGATCATCACTGTTTAGTAAAAGCATAAATAAAACCGCATCTGCAGATGCCGTTAAACCATTAATGTTACCTGGAAATAGTATTACAGGCAATCCAGATTCTTTGCAAGAATTTACAAGTTCTGTTAAATGAGGTTCATAAACTCCTAAAGACCCTCCAATTAAAATGGCATTAGAACCTGCTTTATATGCGCTCAAGGAAACTAACCTTGCCATTTCAGGTGAAGTTTTATCTGGATCTATTAACGTTAAATGTATTTTATTCATTTTTTCCTCCAATAATTTTTTAAATACCCTATTCTTCAATATTCCACCCATTAATCCCTAAATACATCATTGTTCTTCATCTTCTTCAATATTCCCCTCTTCTAGTTTCATTTCTTCCGTTTTTTCGCATTCACTTAATTTATTGTCATAACTCAAATCGACTATTTTATTATAAACGTCAACCCTATCTAAAACTTTAGGAACCTTTAGCTCACAATATAGATGGCAGTTCCCACACTTTGCTATTGCTATTTTTTCTTCATCATTACCTTTTATTTTAACAAAGTCTATTGTTAAAGTCATAGACCCGCATCTTGGGCATTGGAAATACCTGCTCGGATGTCTTGGCCTTTTTGGCTTTAATGATTTCTTCCTCCTTCTTCTTGCCACCAACGGCACCTCTTAAGTCTTTACAAAAAGTATCGTAAAATTCGCGGTTTAAATTTGTAAGCTTAAGAATTAAATGGAATTTTCAAGCATATTAATCAAAACTTTTTCATCTATATTAATCCCGTAAAGCCTATTTTTTAATCTGTCTGCTATGATTGGGTTGGAAAATGCCCTCCTTATTGATTCTCTCAGCATATCACGGCCAAATTCATAATCACGTAACTTTTTATTAAAGCCTACAGAACTTTGAAATTCTATTATTGTTTTTGTAATCATTGAAGGATCAGAGTTTGGTTTAATATCAGGATTTAAAATTTTTAAAATTTTTGTTGATTCATTTGGTGAAGACTTGTGTATTAATGGGGCTAATAATGGGCCTATAATAGCTAGTCCGCATCCATGAGGTAATGATGGAACTAAACCGCTCATTATGTTTTCTAAAGCGTGTATAATATTTGTTGGATTCAGATCTATAGAAACGCCTGCTATCATAGAGGCATATAGGAGATAATATCTTGGATTTACATCATTTAAATTTTGAATAGCAAGAGGTAAATTTTCTTTGATTTGTTTCACAGTTTCTTCTGATAGCATCTGGACTAATGGGGAGCTGCCTGAAGTAGTAGTGGATTCATATGCGTGATAAAAGGCATCAAATGTTGTGCACAAAACTTCCTCTTTTGGCATGCTTAATGTGTACTTTGGGTCATCAAAAGATGCTTTGGGATAGCAAATGGCATTACCGAGTTTATCTCCTCTTTCTGTATCAGTTGTGTTAGCATATCTATTGGCTTCTGTTCCAGTTCCATGAGTTAAATTAACAGCGTAAACAGGAATAATTTTTTCTACCTTTCTTTTATTGTATAGATAATCTATTGTTTTTCCACCATTAGCTGCAACGGCCGAGCCTAACTTTGCAGTATCTATAACGCTACCTCCTCCAATAGCTATTATTATGTCTGCACCATAAGAAATAACTGCTTTTGCTAGTTCATCTGCTTGAGATGATAAAGGATTAGGAGAAACATTATCAAATATTGTATATGAAATATTGAATTCTTTTAATATTTTTACTGTATCATCTAGCGCACCGCTAGCTTTTGCTGAAGTCTTGCCAGTTATTATTATAGTCTTTTTAACATTATTTAGATAGTTTCTTAAGTTATCTAAAGAAGAAGGTCCGAAATTTATTTCATCGTTATTGTAAACCCATTTGAAGCTTATCATTGTTTCCACCAATTTCTCAGTCAACTTTTGCAGTTATCTATATTTATTTAAAACATTTATTAATGTGAATTACAAAGTGGTTGGTGACAAACTAATTCTCTCAAAAATAGGAGAAATAAAAGTACTCTTCCACAGACCGCAAGAAGATAAAAAGGAGTAATGATAAAGAAGAGTGTAGCTGGCTGATATTGAGAACAGCAACCTCGCCCTTCAGGGCGGGGAGGAAGTCAGATGCAATATTTCAGGTCGAGGTTGAAAAGAAACCTCTCGAAAGGACTGGAAAAGTGGTTGGAATAGACTTAGGAGTTGAAAAACTTGTAACTACTTCTGATGGTGTAGTAATAGAAAATCCTAAGGTTTTTGATAAGGTAGAGAAGAGAATAAAGATCCTGCAAAAATCGCTATCAAGAAAAAAGAAGGGATCTAGAAACTACGAGAATGTCAGAAAGAAGTTAGTCAGGATACATGAACATGTGAAAAATCTCATGAATGATTATATTCATAAGGTTATGTTGTGGCTCGTAGAACAGTATGATGAGATCTGCGTGGAAGACCTCAATGTAAAGGAAATGGTTGAAGATAGTAAAAGTAAAACTTTGAGAAAGCATATTCTTCAATCTAACTTCTCCACGTTTATGATCCACCTCTCCTATAAGGCTAGTAGCGCTAGTAGAAGGGTGGTGAAGGTAGATCCAAGAAATACTTCAAAAACGTGTGCTAAATGTGGACACGTTAAGAATGACCTGACTTTGGCTGACTGTGTGTTTAGTTGCCCTAATTGTGGTTGGACTGTAGACAGTGATTATAACGCTTCTCTAAATATTCTTCGTGCGGGGTCGGGACTGCCCTTAGAGCCTGTTTATAGGAAACCTCTCTATACATTCCCTTCTCAGAGGGGGTGTATAGTAGGTTTCCTGGAAGAAGCAGGAATACTCACCGCGAGGTGGGGATGCCCTGTCTGTGAGGACGGGGTAGTTCACCTTAAAAACCCTAATAAATTGCTATAGTTAGTGAGGGCGGCGGTAGTCTAGCCTGGATTAGGACGCTGGCCCGCCACGCCAGAGGTCCCGGGTTCAAATCCCGGCCGCCGCATTTTTATAAAAGGCCTTTGATTTATTTAATAAAAATCAATTAGAATAAAAAATCTTTTAAGTGAGTCGAAAAAGTAGTTCTGTATAGTCATGTATTTTTATATGAATAAACCTTGTATGAATATAGGGCAATAAAATTAGCAAATACTTATAAAAATCTTTATAGAAAAATTATAAAAGGGATATCAGATAGAACGTTATATAAGAGAACAGAAATGCAAGGATCAGCTGTATTATTAGGCTCAGTAAAGCATAACGCCACCCTACAACCCTTGCAAGTGCTGTCAAAGTTGCTATGCAGGAAGAGTAAAATGCTATAAAAACAGTCAGGGCATGTGCTCAAACCTAGGGATTGTCAATAAAATGATAGCCAAAGCAGTTTACGATCAGTTAAACACTTTAGAGTATATACAATCTGGTTATGCTACAGAAATTAGGGCGAAGGTTTCTTCTGAATTAAAATCAATACCGTCATATAATCTTGCTAAGTACTTCTTTGGAACTTCAGGAACAGACGGTAATGAAACTGCAATTAAAATGATTATACTTTTCCATAAAAATGATGGAAAAATAAAGATATTTTCAAACTATACCTCTTATAAGAGTCGTTATGGTAATGCTTCCTTAATTTAGACTAAATCAGGATATTATGCAAGGGAATTTGTTAATAAAGTGGATGCAGGGAATATAGGAATAATATAGGAGTTGCAGCGCCAATAGTGTTTTACCGATTTGCTGGCATAAAGCAATCATTTTTTGGGGACCTTCATCCTCAAGACAAACTAGATTATATCCTGCTCTTTATAAACAGAAAAGTAATAATTTCAAGGTCAAGCGGTAGTATTAAATAAAAATTTAAGCTCCAACACTTTTTTTGAGCTTAGGTGGTGTGTTATTTATGGGAGAGGAACATAGAGAATTAGCAAGGGGCAGCGTAACCTTTTTGGAATTGATTTTTCAATCAGTATCTTTTACCGCTCCAGCAATAGCGGCACTAGCAACTATGACAGGTGCTGCTAGCTTTGCATATGGTGCTTTACCATTAGCTTATTTATTTTCAATACCTGCAGTTTTCGCGGCAGCATATGTTGTTTATGAATTTTCAAGAAGTGTTGCATCAAGCGGAGGATACTATAGGTATATAGAGAGAGGTTTTGGTCCAAGGGTAGGTGCTTTTGGTGGATGGGTATATATGCTCTATACAGTTATTGGAGCTACACCTTTTATATATTTTGAAACCTCTTTAGCTATAATATTTGGATTGCAAGCTCTTGGAATTTCATTACCTAGCTATTCATGGTATCCCTTAGGATTATTGGTTGCAGTATTGGCATTTTTATTAGCATACTTTGGGATAAAGCCATCATTAAGGTACAGCGTTTATACAGGCACAATAGAAATGGTTTTAATATTTATTTTAGGTATAGTAATATTATTGCGCGTTCCACATCCATGGGATCCGGGAGTTTATAGTTTGAAATATTCCCCTCTTGGGTTAATGGGAGTTGGCCTAGGTATGGTTTTTGCTTTTACAACTGAAAGCCTCACCTTTAAGGCGGGGATGAGAAAAGCTTATAAGGGCTATTTTCTTATTAGTTATCTTGTGGTAAGTAGTGGTAAAACTTAGATGCCCTAGGTGTGGATATGTATGGGACTACAAAGGTAAGAAACAATATTATGCAACATGCCCAAATTGCATGAGAAAAGTCAATATAGCCAAATACAAGGTTGAGTAACTATGTCTATGGGCAATGAAGGTTTACTAACCTTAACAGTTAATGTAAAGGTTAGCCCTGAGCCCGATTTATATAAAAAATTGCTCTATAGCCGCACCTTCATTTAATTTATAAAGCTGAACAATGACTTCAGGCATTTCGCCTAGTGTTGCTTCTGCAAACCTTTTAATTTCCTCAAATTCAGCTTCCATATCTTTTCTTA
>NZ_JAWDMQ010000047.1:0-10045 GCF_046536515.1 Caldisphaera sp.
TCTGGAAACTCCACACTACCATCTATACCTATGGCATAGTTTTCTAAAACTATGTTCTTCGATAGATCAGGGTTTAATTCTAAATTTCTTTTGGCTATACTAAAGCAGGAAGCTTGAGGTTAGAATGCATAGACCTTAGCCCCTTTCTTAGCAAAATATAATGGCGTATCGCCAACATACGCGCCTGCTGTAATAACGGTTCTCCCCGTTAAGTCAAAGTCTATGAAATGGATATCATAGAGGAATGTCTCAGCGAAAATTAAAAAATCAAATCCATTGATTAGAAATTTTATTCCATCTGGAGTAATTATTATATTGTTTTCAGGGTCTAACTTCCAATCAGATCCCCACTTAACGCCATATTTTGCAGAAAACATGTATAAGTTTAAAATGTCTTGTTTGCTTACATCTCTCTAGAGTCTTATTGTATTGATGTCAAGATTAAACTCTACATAAGTTGAGGTAAATTTGGGTTTAAAAGTAATAACAGATAATTCTATTATCCCTAGATGTGAACGTAAGCTTGTGAAACTTTTATGGACAAATCTATTAAAAGTGCTCTTTAGATTATTGCTAAAGATTTTCAAATCAATACCCCTAATAAAAATGTACTATTACTCCTATAAATTTTTAGTAGGTAACTATTTATAAAAAGCTAGTAATCTCTTTAAGAAGGCATAATTGCTAAGGCATTCTAGACTAAGTGGGTAATTTATTGTATTGGTTTTTTGCTGGAATTAGATTAAGGCACTATACTGAAGGGCTTTTTATAAAATTTTGCCAAGTGGATTAAATGTAGTTCTATTAGTTTAAGTGAGTTTTCTAACTTATGGCAATTAATAGAGAACAAAGAGTTAGGAGGTTATCTACTAGAGGTATGATATTGGTTTTTATATCATTTTTATTGATGATGACTTTAAACTTTAATTTTCCCTATCCAGAATTTGCATTATTCTTATTTTTAGCATGTGTTGGTAATGGATTCTTTGTTTACTCAAATACGCCATCTATAATGAATTCTGTACTACCAAATCATAGTGGGATTGTATTAGTTATGAGAGCAGTAATGGCAAATATAGCAAATGTTATAAGCATTAATTTGCATTTTTCATTATTGCTTTTGCTTTAGAAGCAAAATTGCTGGAGCTTTATGTTATGGTTTAATATCAGCTTATTTTCTAAATAATATTGCTTATTTAATATCTAAGATACATCATACAGTTGCTCTTTTCGTGGTATTTTAGATTATAGTACGTGCAAACAATTTTGAATAATTCACCTAGCCTAGTTTAACAATTAAGCAAAAGTAATTCCAATGGATTAAGTGATATGTTTAGCAATACTTGATTTCCTAATGTTATTGCTTAGCTTTCGTGTCTTTCATGTATACTCTTAAGTCTGTTTTAATAATATCTTCAATAATTGTTACAAGTATATTCATTAATCAATTATCTCTAACCAATGGATTTATATAAAGCATTATAATAATAAGAATTTATAAGCCCTTTGCATGAGCATTGAAAGCAATAGAATAATGGAACATTATAAATATAATAAAACAAACTTCACTCCTCAATAATTATATAAAACATTTAAATTTATATTATTAATATTGAGAAAATAAGGAGGGTATTTAAAAATGATATCAACATTAATTGTAATATTGCTTATAACGTTAATAACGCTAATTACATTACATATTGGGCTACCGATTTTTTACTACATATACATGAAAAATAAAGAAGAAGATTTTGAAAAATATATTAATAATGAAATAAGCTATCCATTAGTTTCAATTATAATTCCAACATATAATGAAGAAAAAAATATAAAGGATAAGATTGATGACATATTATCTCAAAATTATCCAAAAGATAAGATTGAAATAATATTGGTTGATTCAAATAGTACTGATAAAACGGTAGAAATAGCAAGTAAATATAATGTAAAAATATTAAAGCAAGAGAAGAGGATGGGAAAAGCAAATGCTTTAAACTATGCCTTAGCAAATGCAAAAGGAGAAATTATAATTATAACTGATGCAGACTCCAAATGGGTTAATAAGGATGCAATAAAAATTTCTGTTAATTTTTTAAACAACAAAAAAATAGGTGCAGTAACATGCATTAAGAAACAATATGATGAAAAAATAGAAAAGTCTTATAGAGACTTATATAATGTTATTAGACTAGGTGAAAGCTCTATATTTTCAACTTCAATTGCTCATGGAGAATTCTTTGCATTTAAAAAAGAATATCTAACTAACTTCGATGAAAATATGGGAGCCGATGATAGCTATGCGTCTCATAAAATTACTCTTAATAATTTAAGGTCTTTAGCAGTTAAAGAAATTATTTGTAATGAGTTAGTTCCGAAAAAGGGCTATTTTCATTGGAGGGTTAGGAGAGCCCAGCATTTAGTCCAATATTTTAGTGTTGCAATAAAAGATTATAAAAAAATTAGAAATAAAGATTATAAAAAAATAATATTGGTAGAATATTTTTTACATTTGATTAATCCTTGGTTACTTTTACTTTCTATATTTATAGGGATTTATTTACTGCTATTACACAATCTAATTTCAATAATATTATTTATAATATTTTTAGTTTCATTAATATCTAAAACCGTAAGAACTTGGATTTTAACGCAAATATTTTTAATAATTGCCCAAATAAAAAATTTATACAATAAAGAGATTATTTGGGAAAAAGAAGAGAAATAAGGTTTATATAATGCTTTTTTAATTATTAAAATGGTGAAAGTTTGTGTAAATTAAACGATATAAATGTTATTATTCCCACATTAAACGAAGAAGATGGAATAGGCCCAACAATAGATGATATTTTAAATTATGTTGAAAAAGATGACATTATAGTAGTTGATGGGAATAGCATTGATAATACAAGAAATGAAGTAGAAAAAAGAGGTGTTTTCGTATTTACGCAAAGCCAGAAAGGGAAGGCAAATGCCATAAAAGAGGCATTAATGCATGTAAAGAAAGATTATATTTTAATCATTGATGGTGATTATACTTACCCAGCTAAATATTTAATTGATATGCATAAATTAATCAAAAATGATGAATATGATGAAGTAATAGGTGTAAGAAATAGAAAAAACCAAAACATCATATATAGATTCGGAAATTGGTTTTTAACAAAATTTTTTGATATATTATTTGGGGTTCATTTAAGAGATGTTTTAAGTGGGATGTATTTAGTAAAAAGAAAAGCTTTAGAAGGAGCTATTTTTGAGATGAAGGGATTTAGCGTTGAAAGTGAAATAGCAGCACATATATCTTCTGTTGGAAATAAAATAGGAGAAGTTGATATTGAATATAGAGAGAGAAAAGGAAGAAAAAAGTTAGGAATAAGACATGGATTATCAATAGCAATTGATATGGTAAGACTGTCTTGGCGTTATAATCCGGTGATGGTTTTCTTTTTACTTGGATCATTATTAATGATTCCAGGAATAATATTAGGCATATACACAGTTATAGATTATGTGTATTTACACATAGATCATTTTGTTAAAGCCATAATTGCCTTGATTTTAACCGCAACAGGATTCCAAAGTTTGATGCTAGCTGTGTTAAGCACGTATTTAAGGAGAATGGAATACAGGATAAAGAATTATTTAAAAGAAAAATGATAAACTATTTAAATTTATCAAATATATAATCTGTTGGTGTCATCAAAATTACGTTTGATTGAGAAGTTACCATATTTAGATTATTTAATAAATATGTAACATTTGGATTTATTGAATAGACACCATAGATAAAATATGATAAGGCATATTCATAATAACTAGGAGATGAATTTTCCGTTAAAATTGAACCATAGTCTACATAATAATAAAAATTAAAGTTTGGAGCAGTATAGTTAGTTATTCCAATTCCAATACCAGCTTCTCCAAACGGTTCACTATCAGGAAATGCTACCGTAGAATAACCTGCAAATGTAGCAAATAAAGATAATACTGAGCCAACTATTATAAAAATGATTCCAAATCCTTTTATAATATTTTTAATTTTCTTTTTATTTAGGTTTTCTTTATCATAAAAAATAATAGACGAAAATGAAAATGCAAGCAATGGAAGTAAATCTTTTGGCAACCTATCAGCCCATCCAACTCCACCCATCCCGATTACTTGAAATGCTGCTATAGCTCCACTAAATATTAATAAAAGAAAGATTATTTTATATTCTATCTTTTTACTGTTAAAACTTAAAATAAAAAGTGTAAAAAATGGGACTGTTAACAAATATATATAATCAATTTCCTTAACTTTAACTGCTAATGCATAAGATGGTAGAGCTCTTATTGATTCAGTTATTAAGCTACTTGAACTAGGCTTTCTTAGTAGAGCAAATAATGAATTGATGCCGCTAGATATACTAGATAATACATACGTGATATTGGACTGTAGTAAATTTCCTGATGCATATATTATTCTTAATAAATATGCAATAATAAAAGTTGATAACAAATAAAAAACATTAGACTTTGGTACTATCTTTTGAGGAAATATTAGTAAAATTAAAGAAATCCCTAGAACCCCAAAGGAAAGCCATAAAGATATGAGTTGATGATTAAACATAGCAAATAAAGACAAAATAAAAAATGTTAAATAATCCTTTTTTTCTTGCGATTTTATTGCTTTAATGAAGAATCCAGATGCTAACGCATATGGTAATAATGCATAATCATTTGAAACAACATAAGAGTATTCAGATGAAATTATTAAATAAACTATTAATGCTAAAGAAGATTTCCTATCATCAAATCCGTACAGTTTCATAGTTATATAAACTATTGGTATAGATAAAATTATGAAAATTGTTGTATACCACTTTAATATGAAATAAAATGGCTGAGAAGTTATGCTATTAGTTTTACCAAATATTAATAATATTATTTCAGCTAATGTTAGCCAGAATCCCGGTTGAAGAGAAGAATAAGTATTTGGTTCTATATGCCCATAAGTTGTTATATAAGTTGACTGAAAATTATGGTTAAAAGAATCCTCAAAATCAGTCATATAATAATAATTAGAAAAGTCGGGCCAGAAATATCTGAGAAATATTATTAATGAAATAGAATAAATTATTATATAATAGTATTTTTTGTTTTCGTTTAATGCAAGTAAAGATGCAATAAATAATGTTGATTCCGATAGTATTAAAAATATACCTGACATTGGCTCTCTTGATAGAGGGCCGTATATATCATAAACTCCGTAAACACCCTTTAACCCAGATTCAAACATATAATAAGCATATAATATACCAAATAATGTACCCAAAATAATAAAAAGGTATAGTAAGAATCCTTTTTTATTTAAATTCAATAACACCACCTGCAATTTCATTGAAAGAACTAAAAACTTTTGACCCTAATTCTTTGATTTTGTTCAAGTTTTTTTCATACATTTTCCTTATATTGTAAGATGTTTCTATATCATCTATGTAAACCCAAGGTTTAGTGGGTTGAATTATATAAGCTTTTGGATATTTAAAGGCTAGTTCGCTTAAAATTTGAGTTAGAATAATATACCTGTCTTCTATGCTATTTGTATTAAAATTATCTTTCTTTTTATTTTTCAAATAATCATAGATATCTTTAAAATCTAATACTCTATTTATTTCTGGATAATACTTTTTCATCATATCAACTATGTATATGAAAGCGGAATAAACATCTTTTCTAAGATTTTTAATATTTTGGCCATCGTAAACATAAATATTTCCCTGGAACAAGTTTGAATACTTAATCAAATTTAATGCTTCTGTTGCTAGATCATCAGCTGAATTTTCATCGGTAGATTCTAAATCTATTATAATTCCTATATTACCGTAAAGATCCCAATAGTATCTCTTAACCATTATGTCATTATATTTTGCTGTTTTTTTCCAATCTATTCTCCTAAAATCATCATTACTATTAAATTTATCAGTATATGCAAATTCTTCTCCTCTACCTATTATATTTGATTGTGATGTAAATCCTTTGGAAAAATAAGTTTGCAATTCTTTAAATAGTAAAAAAGACTTGGGATATACTGTTAATCTTATTTTAGGCCTTATTAACACTTCTATCTTTTTCTCGAATAAAATAGACCTATATAATACATGAAGTTTATTAATTTCATAGATACCAGATCTTAGACCCCTTATTTTTAAATTTATTCTAAATTTATTAAAATCACTTTTTGTATTAATTATTAAACTAACAAAATTGTATGGAGAAATAATTTTAATTTTTTTATTATAGCTATAATATAGTGGAATTTCTACTTCTTCACCCCTAAATAACTCAACATTGTTTATGGGCGATTCAAAATAAAATCTTGGTTTCATGAAAAATAAAAAAGTATAGTCTATTAATATAAACAAAAGAAATGCTAAAGAAACGTATATAAAATCATAAATTTTAAATGCGACTCCAGTTCCTAATACAATTAAGGAAAAAAATAAAAATAATTCATATCTCAAATTTTAGGCACCTTTATCTTTTTCAATACTATTTCTATTAAGGAATCTGCATTTAATTCCTGACTAAATATTCTATGCCTTAATACAGGAAATGCAGCTTTTTTCACATCATCTGGAATAACAAAGTCTCTTCCATTAAGATAAGCAATTGCTCTAGAAATTTTATAAAACCAAATAGAAGATCTAACGCTTATCGCATCGTTTATATCATTTTTCCTTAGTTCATTTAGGATATCTAGCATATAGTTTGCTACATTATCATTAACTTTAACACTTTTAACCTCTTCTCTCATAATTCTTAAATCTTCAATTGAAACTATTTTTTCTACTATAGGTTTATCAATACTATCAATTTTTCTTAGTATTTCCAATTCTTTGTCTCTATCTGGCATTTTAATAATGATTTTTGATGAAAATCTATCTAATTCAGTAATGGTTAAAGGAAATATACCTCCAGTATCGTTAGGCACTTCAGTGGCTATTATAAAAAATGGATCTGGAAGCGATAGAGTGTTAATATCAATTGTTACCTGTTTTTCTTGCATTGCTTCTAATAATGCAGATTGGGTTCTAGGAGGTGCCCTATTAATTTCATCTATTAATATTATGTTGCTAAATATTGGTCCTTTTCTTATTCTGAACTCTTTTTTTTCCAGATCCCAAACTAATGTGCCTAATATATCTGATGGTAATAAATCTGAAGTCATCTGAATTCTTTTAAAATCAACTCCAATAGCTTGAGAAAATAACTTGGCTAGTGTTGTTTTACCTAATCCTTGCGTTCCTTCAAGAATTACATGGCCTTCTGATATAAGATTAGCCAATAGAATTTCTATAGAATCCTCACCACCTATATAATACTTAGATATTTCATTTACTATTTTTTCTTTAATATTTAAAGCCTTATTTGGATTCATTATTTTTCTCCTCTAAAATTTCATTTATAAGATTCTTATCCCAATCGGGGTGTTCTTTCATTATTTTATTTATATTATAGGAATTATTAACTTTTGCCTCTTCTTTTAAGCTATAAACAAAAATTGAAGCAATGAAAAATGTCGATAATAAAATTATTTGCATGTAAAGTTGAGAAATAAATTTTGATAAATTATTAATTTGTATTTTTAAAAAAAGATATGGTGTTTCGTTTTGAAGAAAAGTTGCAATATAATATTTTTCTCCATTTGTTAAGTTAAAGAAGAATTTTTGGTTATTTCCTAAATTAAATACATAATTTAATATAAAATAAGGGTCTGATATAACAATTATTTTACCCTTGTTTATGTATTCTTCAGAAGAAACAGTAAATGGTCCATATATTAAATTTGATCCATTTTTTATGTAACTGAAAAAAGAAGTATTAGCTATTGGAGTGCCGTTGTTTAAATACGATGTATAAAATAAAACTAATTTCTCCTTATTGTTAGTTAATGCTAAAGGGAAAATATTTGACTTATAGTTAAATATATCATCATAAACAATTTCATTATTTGTAATAATATTTCCCCCAAGTAATTTAATTAACCCATTAACTAAATTTCCATCACCAAATATAATAATTTCATTCCCATTTTTTAAAAAGTTATTAAGATTTTGTATATCCTTATTTGTAGGCATTTTCTCTGGATTTACTATTACTAATACTCCATTAAAATTAAGCATCGAGCTTGAAGTTATCAGTCCAGAAGAATTTTTATACAATGAAGAAATACCATTCCATCCATTATTAAATGGTGAAAAGGGTTGAGTATTTGGAAAATAAGAAATTAAAATCAACATAACAAAAATAAACGTAATTAACCCTATATTAATTTTTGAGATCATTTAAAATCACCCAATAAAAGAGTAATTAATTCATCGAATTCATTATAATTTAACCCAAAACCATAAATTTCCCTTTCAAGTAAACTTAATAATCTCGATATTTTTTCTTTAGAAATAATTTTGGTATTTAAAATTTTAAAATACTCTCTAAGAGTCATTGAATCTTCCAAAATTAACCCGTAATTAAAGTAAATATTGCTGACAAATTTTGAAAATGCATCACTTAATATTTTCTTTCTAGTTGATAATATCTCAGGGGTTTTGTTATTCTTCTCTACCTCATTACTTATATTCTTACTTTCCTTTTTTCTTTCTTTATCATAAATATACTTCAGAGAAGATAATAAAATTGCAGTCCCTAAAACCAATGCTATTGGATTTATAATAAAAACCTCTCTGCTTTCTGAAATTTGAGAAAAATAACTTTCATTGGGGATTAATAGTAATGTAACGTTTATATGGGAATTCATATATGTTGGGGGAATAGTAATTTTAGCTTGAAATTCCCCTTTTGAATTAGTTTTTGTAATAATATTATTTCCTAAATAGCTTATTTTTATCACTGAATTATTTAAATAAGTATTATTAAAATAAGCCACGCCTTTTATTGTTATTGTTTCTCCAGAAAGTGCTGTTTTAGCCATAGTAAAGTTAATTTTTGGTATAAGTCTGTAAACGTTAATATTAGTTACAAACTGTGCTTTATTGTATATCCCATTTGACGGTAAAATAAATATTAAAGTATAATTGCCATTAGGTATATCTGGTATTAACAAATTTGTTGAAAAATTATTATTACTTATATTTATCACTTTTATTAAATTAATTTGTCTAATGTAAATTATTATAGATTTATTAATATAAGGACTTATGTTGAGCAATATCCCATATATTTTTAAATATGTATTGGGTAAAATCTTAGTCTTATTTATATGAATTTCAATTTTAGGATTAATAAACAGATTTTTTATACATATAATTGAAGAATTTTCATGCAAATAATTATATAATTTGTTAGGTATAAATATTGCATAAATGCAAGTTTTATTATCATAGATATATGGTATTTTGTAATTATATGAAAATTGTCCATGCAAGTTCGTTGTTACATTTATTGAATAATCTGGAAAAATCAATTCTACAGTTGCATTACTTATATAGTTATGTAAATATGTTACATTACCATAAATTCTTGTTACATTACCAACCCATGCTTCAGTTACGTTTGAGTATAAATTAACAGTTACATTACCTTTATACGAATTAATTTTTTCCATTAGTTGGTTTATTTGATATGTTAAATTACCTTCAGAAATTTCAATTTCATTTAGTCCTTTTTGTAAATAATTGTAAGGGCCTATGCTATTATATATTTCAGAATAAAGATCAGATAACCATATAGTAGAGTAATTTGCATTTTCAATTGATTTAAAAGCTTTTCTCGATAAATTATATGCATAGGATACATTACCTATATTTAAGTAATAATAGCCTAAACTTATGTTTTCCTTTGTTTCGTTTAATTGATTTATAATTAAATCAAGAAATATATTAACCCTATTAATTAAATTTTCTATGTTTTGATTTATTAATACAGAATTATTAATGCTTTTTAGAATTAATTTTGAATAAGAATAATTTTGCAAATAAGCCTCATGCATAACTTTATAGTAAGCTAGTGAGAACAATATATTTTGTTGACTAACATGAACATTAAT
>NZ_JAWDMQ010000048.1:0-9558 GCF_046536515.1 Caldisphaera sp.
ATGCATACTCATATTTCAGTAAAGCATACCCCTTTAGCAGCTGTCTCAATTTTTAATAAGTTTCTAAATTAAAAAAAACTTTACCCCGCACCTAGAAGGGGCTTGTCGTTCGCTTTATCAATAATATCTCAACTTAAGAATTATTTATATTAACCTTAAAAGGTATAACTATATTTTAAATCTATCCTTTATAAAATTATTTTTAAATATTTAAAAATTAATTACTTATATTCTATTGGAATAATATGATGCTGGAAAACCCTGATAATCTTGCACAAAGTTTTGTTGAGCAAACAACCTGTTATATTCTCTCTTTACATCATCATTCACTAGGTGCAAATAAAGCTGTGTAACCTTGATGTCACTATGTCCTAGCAATCTTTGTAATGCAGGTAAACTCATACCTCTTCTTAAGGCTTCTGTTGCAAATGTATGTCTCAATACATGAGGTCTAACTTTCTTTGGATCAATACCAGCCCTTGCAGCAAGACTTTTTAACCTTTTATATACGGCTTGATATGTTAAATCGATTACATTTTTTCTCTTATCTCTATATAAGGAATACGCCTGTAATAAGGCCTGTCTACTTAAGGGACCTATGAAAACTATTCTTTCTTTATTGTATTTACCTTGCACTCTTATTTGCCCAGTATTAAAATTAACATCATCCCATGTTAAATTCAAGAGCTCTCTCACTCTTAGTCCTGTCTCAGACATCACTGATATTATTAAGAGATCGTCCAGATCCCTAATAGATGAAACAAGTCTTGTTATTTCATCCCAGCTCAAGGCGTTGCTAAAGCTTTGCCTTTTATTAGACATTATTGGTAAATTATCATTTATGCCCAGCCAATTAATAAACCTTCTTACGAATATGGAATAATAATGGATTGTAGTTTCATAATTCTTATTAATTTTCTTTGACATGCTTCTCTTTAAGTTAGAAAGCCAGTCTAAATATAATTCAGAACTAATATCGCTAATTTTTTTATCGCTGCCAACGTAATTAATGAAATTTTTTATTGCTACCTTATAAGATTTTATTGTAAGATGAGAAGCACCAGATACTTCAAGCTCTTGCAAAAAGAGATTTAATGCGTCACTAATATTAGTTATGTTTATTTTTACTCTGGGTATATTTATTTTTGACAATCTGTTCCCCCTTAATACTATAGTGTTTTAAAATTCTAAAGAGAAATGCCTAGTAATACTTAATTGTTTCACTGTTATCTAAAAATTTACCCCCTCCCCTAAATTATATAATGCAATTAAAACCTTACTTATTACAACATGAAAAATATAAATTGTGATTAAAATGGATAGTTTACTAAGATGCCCTTACTGTAAATCATATAGGTTAGCATGGAGTGATGAAACAGGTTATTTAGTCTGCCAGAATTGTGGAGCTGTTATACAAGCTCTAATTGATGACAATAGTCAAAATTTTTACGAAAAAAATAAAATAGAAGTCAAAAAAAGAAAACAAGAAATTTTATATTATAATGATGATCATAGCATAGCTCTAGAAGAAAAAATTAACAAAGCAATAAAAAGAGGAAAAATTATTAAAACAGATTATCATGGCAAATCAATTATATCATCTATTATTGATGAAAAATTAGAGAAAATTAACAATAACAAGGATTTTAAGATCTCTTATCAAATTCTAAATGATTTTCCTATACTTAAATCCAGAACAAAAAGAAATAGGTACGCAATTGCACTTTATGCTTTATATAGATCTTATGGCTACTCTAAAGAAAATTCAATTTTACTAACATCAAAAGAATTAAAAATATCCAAAACCACTTTAAAAAATATAATACATAAGCATAAGGATCTTATAAACAAATATGAAATTGAAGTAAAGAAAAAATTTTTTAATAAATTGCAATTTAAACTTAATAAGCTAAAATAAAACCTAATAATGAGGGAAAAATTGAAAGAAACCATTATGGATCCAGCAGAAGCTGTTAAAGAAATTCAAATACCTTTATACAACGAAATATTGGAAAAAATAAAGTCTAGGTATCAGAAAAAAGGAGGTAAGGATTACGAGAAAGAAATTAAGTCTATAGAGTTAGTATATAATGTAATAAATTCCAAAACTTTATCTGTTTTAAAATTGGAAAAATTATTAAAAAACCTACATTATTTTTATTGGGGACTCATTGAAGTAAACTACGATAAAAAGAAAATCTATGACTCAATAAAATGTATAAAAAAGTCCAGGATATTATTGAAAAAATTTTGGGTAAATTATAGAAATGAAATACTAGCTGCAAATAACCTGAAAGAAATGAAATCCATATCAAGAGAAGCGAGAGGAAGAATGATATCTTCTATTAAAAGGTGCAGTAAGTCCTTGGAATATTTGAGAAATCTTGTTATAACTATGTCTTCTTTTCAAGGGTTAGACCCATATAGGAAGACATTAATTATCGCAGGACCTCCTAACTCTGGAAAATCTACAATAGTTTCAGCAATTACAAATGCGAAAACGAAAGTTGCGCCATATCCTTTTACAACAAAAGATATTATTATAGGCCATTTTATTTTAGATAACAACCAAGTTATACAAGTAATTGATACGCCAGGTCTATTAGACAGAAATATAAATGAGATGAACGAAATAGAAAGAAAGGCTATTAGCGCATTGAAATACCTTGATGGTCTTATATTATTTTTAATAGATCCATCAAAAGAGGCTTATATTAATTTAAATAATCAAATAAATATAATTAATGACATAAAAAGTATTATAAGAAATAAAAAAATTATTTTATTTATAAATAAGATAGACTTATTAAATGAAACAGAAATTGAAAAAGTTGAAAAAACTATTAACGAGATAAAACATGAACTAGGTCTTGACACTTACTATAAAATTAGCGCATTAAATAATAAAAAAGAATTGATTAACCTAATAAAAGATATAGTTAAATCCAACCTCTTAGCTTCATAGCCCTTACAACTTTATCTACAGCTATTCCATATGCAGCCATCCTTAAATTGTGTTTTTCATGATCAAGTTTACTATCCCAGAACTTCCAAATCATATTCAAATTATTCTCCATCTTTTGTATTAATCTATTCTTTGCTTCATCTTCAGTTATCCATCCTCCCATTCTATTATTTACCCATTCTATATGGCTCATTATTACTCCTCCACTATTAGCTAATGTATCTGGAACTATTACAACCCCTTTCTTTGTTAGATATTCTTCTGCCTCTGGAGATGTTGGTCCATTAGCCCCTTCAACTATTAGTTTTGCCTTGACCCTTGGTGCATTTTCTTCTGTTATTACATTTTCTATTGCTGCAGGTACCAATATGTCAACATTAAGTTCTAATAATTCTTGATTGCTGATCTTTTTCTCATAGTTTGGATAATCAACTACAAACATGCTCTTCTTTTTATCTAATACAGCTTTAATTTCATCGGCATCAAATCCTTTACTACTATAGATACCTCCTTTCACATCTGATATTGCGATTACTTTAGCTCCCATTTCATTTAAAAACTTAGCCGTGTAGAATCCCACATTACCAAAGCCTTGAACAGCTACAGTTCTTCCTTCTATTGAACCAAAAACTTTTTTTGCTGCTTCTCTGGCAACTGTTGCAACTCCAAGGCCAGTTGAAAAGATCCTAGTTTGTAAGCCTCCTAATTCTAAAGGTTTCCCTGTTACTACACCATAAATTTGCTCATCATATCTGCTTGCATATTCATCAAGGAACCAAGCCATTGTTTGGGGATTAGTATTTACATCAGGTGCAGGAACATCTCTATCAACTCCCACAAACTTACTAATGCTAGCAAAGTATTTTCTTGATAAAGTCTCAAGCTCTCTAGGACTTAATTGGAAAGGATCGACTTGGATTCCACCTTTAGCTCCACCATATGGTATATCAGCTAATGAATTTTTCCAAGTCATCCACATTGCTAATGCCATAACTTCACTCAAATTCGTTTCTGGATGATATCTAACTCCCCCCTTGTATGGGCCTAATGCACTATTATGCTGCACCCTCCAACCAGTAAATATCTTTAAGCTTCCATTATCCATCTTAACAGGTATTTTAACTTGAACTATTCTCTCAGGGGTTGCAAGCATTTCATATATTTCTTCAGAATAACCCAAAATATCAACTGCACTTCTGAGTTGCTTCTTGGCCTCTACATAGGGATCTTTACTAATTGCCATATATATCGCCTCAATTATTATTGTGGTTCAATTGCTATTAAAATATTTATAGCATAAAATTAATAATGTGTAAATTGTGTATTGTTTGTAGAGAATTTTAATATTGGTGGGAAAAAATTAGACTCTATGGTTTTATATAAACATAGCCATTATTGACCAATTCTATTATTTTTATAATGCCTGATTCAACATTGTTTAGTCCCTCTATTAAATCTTTAGAAGATATTCCAAGTGATCTTAATGATAAAGCGAACGACAAACCTCGCCCCTTCTAGGGGCGGGTAAAGTTTTTTAAGTTTAGAAACTTATCAAAAATTGAGACAGCTGCTAAAGGGGTATGCGTCACTGAAACATGAGGTACGCCTCTACCCCAACTAACAAGTGTAATAAAATAAGACTCCAAGCCGATCAACTCTTAAGGCATGAGGAGCGGGAGCCGATTTCTCCCGCAATATCGGCTTGGGGGATAATAGAGTAGCACCCGTAAAAGGGGTGTAACCCTCTAGACCTCAGGAAACTCGCCCTTCAGGGCGGGGAGGAGGTCAGATATTGCATACATTAAACTTAACTCCAGAGCCTATTAACTCCATTATAGTCTCATACGTATACTTATCTACATTTCCTTTTAAAAAATTAATTACCCCTCTGTCAGTAATAACAACTTCAACTCGAGATTGCTTTACAGTATCTAAAACACTATATATACTTGAAAACAAATTCTTTAAGGACTCTTGGCTGTCATTACTAATGTGCATAACCAACTTAATGCTATCCAACCAAACCCCCTCTTTTAATTAAATTTTCAGACCTTAAAAATGAATTTAATAAAATTACAAATATTAAGATTCTTTGATTAAAATTCTTAATAATACAATTTATAACATTTTAAAATAAACTTAATAATTAAATCAGAATAATATTCTAGAAAACTTAGTGATAAGCCTTGCTTTGTTCTTAGTTACATAGACCATATCCTCAATTCTGACTCCATATAATCCTGGATAGTATATTCCTGGTTCTACAGTAACTATCATGCCTGGCTCTAATATATCCTTTGAATTTGGCCTCAAATACGGTGCTTCATGAATTTCTACTCCAACCCCATGACCTAAACCATGATTAAAGTATCTAGTTATGTTTTCTCTATCAAATACTAATCTCGCTGCCTTATCTGGTTCCCATGCTTCAACACCAGGTTTTATCAAATCTATTGCGTTTGATTGTGCTTCTGCAACTATTTCTATTAATTTTTTATAATCTTTTCCTCCTTCTCCATACCACAAAGATCTTGTCATATCGCTTAAATATCCTTTCATATTAGCTCCAAAATCGATCAATACGGGTCCTGGTTTTTGTAACCTTATGTTCCCTGGATTGTAGTGGGGAAGTGCCGTATTTTCATAAAACCCAACTATAGTTGGAAAAGCTTCACCCCATGCGCCTTGACTCATTAATGAAGAATAGAATACGCCTTCTACATCATTTTCAGTAGGATTACTATCCAAAATATCTAAAGCCTGCCTTAATGCCTTTTCCGATGCATCAATAGAAGCAATTATTGACTCTACCTCCCAATCATCTTTAATTTCTCTTAGCTTAGCAATATCATTACTGACATCTTGAACTTTGATTTCATCGCTTAAGTATTTTCCTATAGCATAATTTGACCACGCCAAATCAGCTGATATCTTATTTCCGCATTGTGAAGAGATATTCTTTATTGCATCTAACAAACCTCCTTCTATTAAATCTGACTTCGATATAGGAGGCTCTGTTCCTTTTTCTCCAGGTCTGTAAAAAGCCTTTAGCAAGATGTCTTTTGGTGCTCTGTTAAGCATTCTAAAATAATCAAGCGTTGATGTAAGCAAATAATCCTGGCATTTATTTGATAAAATCAAAACCTCAGTCGGATCCCTAATTCCTGTTGCATAAGTAATATTTTCCTTACCTGTCAAAATTAATGCATCTAAATTATTTTTTTCAAGTAATGTCTTTAATTTATCTCTATTTTTATCCCATCTAGACTCCAAGATTTACACCTAGACAATCCTAATTCTGTTAACCTTTTTATTTTGCCAACTATACTTTCTAATCCTTTTACTTTTACCGAATCCACACGCTGCACAATAACCTTTTGCTACATTAAAAGATCTTCTTCCGCACCTTCTGCATACAATATGAGTTTTCCCTTTATTATGCAATCCCATTGAAGGAGTTCCTTTTGTCATTATATTCACCCAGCTGGACTAACTGCTATTACATTATCTCCTCTTAAAAGAACTAACCCTAATGGTCTTGAATTCTTACCTTCTAGCTCTTCTGCTTTATCTAAAATAAGGTTTAAATGTTGATCGTAACTAGTTAGTATGCCTTTGACTTCTCTATTTCCTTTCATTTTTACCAATACGCTTGAATTTAAGTAATCTCCTATTACTTTAAACGTGTTAGACTGCAAATGCGAGTTTTCTGACATGATCTTCTCCTCCTAGCTTTTAGACACAACCAGATAATTTAAAATCTTCGTTTTTATTCTTTTAATAGGCTAATGTAAGCTATAACCTAACCCTATTCTTTCCCGAAATAGTAAAAACTTATCCCATAAAAATTTATTATCAATAAACCCTTTAATGTGATCCCATGGGAATGGTTCTTTTCTTTCTTTCAAAGCTATATTAGATAATCCTTTTTTAATTAAGCTTCTCCAATATACCTTGCTATTTCCATTAATTGAGATTTCTATTAAGTATTTTATTACATCTCTATCAGACAGCGCAATAGAACCCTGGACTATCGCTAAAAATGGATCATAGCTTGTAAAATCTTCATAATAAGAATTCTTTTTTATATAATTTATTTTTGTTCTCATTTTATTCTCATCTTCCATAGGTAACCATTGAAGCGGAGTTCTCGGCTTTATAATTAGAGGATTAACACTCAAATGAATTTTTTTAATACCAGCCATTTTTATAGATCTTGTTAAATTAGCAATATTTTGTAAATCCTCTTCCTTTTCCCCAGGAATTGACGTTATAAAGTACAATTTTAAGTTTAGGTTATATTTTGATGCAAGCCGGGCAGTATTTATTATATTTTCATCAGAAATTTCCTTTCCTAATGCATACCTAACTCTTTCAGAATTTTCAGGTGCAATAGTCAAGGTTTGCTGACCTAAAGTAGAAAGCAGTTCTATAACTTCATTATCCAGCAATTCAGCTCTTAGTGAAGGCAAAGATATTTTCAAATTTTTGTCTTTTGCCTCTTTTAAAATAATCTTAAATTTAGGGTGAGAATTTATTGTTAAACCTATTAAAGACACCTTTTCATTATATTTTCTATTCAATTCTTCAATTTCACTTACAATCTCTTCTATTTTTCTATACCTAGTTGGCTTTGAAATATAGCTTTCCATACAAAAAACGCAGTTAAAAGGACAGCCTCTCATTACCTCAACTCCTAATGTAAATATAGTCTCTTTAGTTAGAATTCTTCTTGTAGAGGAGTTAAAATTATTTGAATAAGCTGCTCTTACTTCGTGCTTTCCTAAACTTGGTATGTACAAACCATAACTTGGCTCTATTCTTTCATTATAAAATATGTCAATTATTTTTTCCCATACGGCCTCTAGATCTCCAATTATTTCCACATCAGCAACATCGGCCATAGGCTCTGGATTAGCTGTTATAGTAGGACCGCCAATAATAATTTTTGGCTTACTTCTTTTACTTGATATAACTTCTATATTGCTTCCTATTAAAGCCTTTATTATATTAACATAATCAAGTTCATAGTGAACTGGTATTATAATATAATCAAAATCTTTCAATGGCATACCGTTTTCATAGCTCCTCATAGAAACTGGCTTGCCGGATAGACTAGGCATAAAAAATCTTTCTAAATAAATATCATCAAGTTCATTAATAAGAAAGTATAATTTATGAAAAATCAAAGATGACATAGCAACACTATATATGGAAGGATAAAATAATGCTACTTTTATCATATTTTTTCTATATTTTTTGTTAATTAATCCTTTTTCTACAGCTTCTTGCATTGCAAATTCCTGCCATAAATTTATGAACTATATTTTATTAACTAAAATGCGCCATATATTTCTTCCCTAACATCAGGATCTACATAGGCACCTACATAAACTCTGTACCCCTTATAATTGAGTATTCTTGCTTCTTCCCCAAATACTCTAGATTTAATATCAGGAACCCAATAAAACTCATTGTTCTTTAATTTTATTTCTTCAAAGAATTCACATGAATCATCATCTACTGTTAATTTTCCAAGCTTAATGCAGAGACCGATAAATGGATATTGTACATGAGGTCTCCAGCTTGCACAGTTACTGCAAATATTTGACTTACTCATTTCTATCTCCTTGTCTTTTTTGCTTAGAAAAGATTTATACCTTTTTAATATTAAATCGTCTTATCATTAAATTATTAACTAGTTACAACTGAAAGCCTCGCCCTTTAAGGCTGGGAAGTGGTCAGAGATTTCAAAGCCATTTCTCTATTAAATTTTCTTATCTGATACCATGCTATAATCATGAATATTCCAGGTATAATAAACAATATTGTTATTAGACCAATAATTATTTCTATTATACCTATAGCTAAAGCTGGACCTATAGCCTTTTCCGGTAAATTATGCGATAATGGCATATATACAAAAGGAATTCCAATTAAACCCAGAATCAAAAATATTATGCCATAGCCATATAATACATTTGAAAGAATTCCTTTAAAGTTGGCTTCTGTTAAATTTATTGATGTTGAAAACCCACTGTAGACCTTAGTTAAGTTTGTGAAGTAACTTGCAGGCAATGTCCCAATTACATAACCTGCGTATAAAATCATTAATGCAAATAGCACAGCTATTACTATAGATGCTAAAACTAATCCTTTACCTGGAACTATTTTAGTATTTGGCTCCACTAATCCTTCCCCTATTTTAATTTAAACTAAGCTATATTTATAATTGCATGAAAGTGTTACATCAAAAATTATTATAAGAGGCCAAATCTAAAGAAGAACATTACGGACCCGGGGGGATTTGAACCCCCGACCTTCGGCTCCGCAGGCCGACGCCCTAATCCTGGCTAGGCTACGGGTCCACATCCTATTTAAATCTGTAAACTACCCTGCCCTCACGGACGGAGCTTTGGGGTTTCCAGTGGACTTCACGACACACCTTCATCTCCCCTTTAGGGTGTTTACGTACCCCCGACCCATACCTCTCGTTAAGGCATGGGCTATGTTTATAGACGCGTTCAAGTCACGGTTATATATAAGTCCACACTTAGGGCATTTAAACTCTCTACCTTCCACTCGGGTAACAT
>NZ_JAWDMQ010000049.1:0-9230 GCF_046536515.1 Caldisphaera sp.
TGGATTTAATATAAAAAATAACATCAGTTGGAGGTTTATTTTTAGACCAAGTAAAGTTATAGTTTAGCTGATATATATAATAATTACTTGATGAATATAATAAACTAGGCTTTGTTGTTAACGTTTCAGTTCCAAATATTTTTTGAGGATTAAAATAAGACATCCAATATGGCATCGCATTTTTTGGATAGCTTTCCCAGTACATGCCATTTTTCCATTCATTATTTACATTACTATATGCCGTAACTGCATATATTGATAAAGCGACAAATATTATTATCATTAATAATCCTATTAAGCCTGATTTGTTTTTTAATATAGTATTTAAATATAGTTTTATCCCAGTTTCTGCTGCCAAGCTTATTCACCAGCTTTAATTCTTGGGTCTAAATAACCCTTAATAATTTCATTTATAAACAATGCTAACAAAAGAATTACAGTTAAAACAAAGTTAATCCCTAGAATAACTGGTAAATCATTCATTAATATTGCAACATAAGTAAGCCATCCTACACCGTGCCAATTAAACACAATTTCTGTAGTTAATCCTCCCGCAAAAGATCCTGCAATTGCTAATGCAACTTGAGTAGATATAGATGGTGATGCCGTTCTTAGTATATGCCTGTATAAAATCCTAGAATCTGAAAGACCTCTTGCTTTAGCTGTCATAACAAAATCTTCCTTTGTTATACTAATAACCAAACTTCTTATTACATATGCAAAACCTCCAACATTTACTATAAAAAACGCTAAAAGAGGTAACGCCATATGATACATCATATTTATACTATAAGCCAAGAATCCTTTAGGTGGTGGAATTGATGTTATACCACCAGGTGGAAATATTCTAATTCCATAAGCAAGAGCTGCTATTAATAGAAAACCAAGCCACCAAGTTGGCAAACTTGAGTGAATAACAGCTATTGTCGGGACTATTTTATCCCAAATACTGCCAGCATATCTTGCAGATAAAAGCCCTATTAAAGTTCCAAATAATATAACTATTAATGTTCCAGTTGTAAAAAGAATTATTGTATAAGGTAAATAAGCTGCTATAATAGCATAAACTTTTGAGCTACCTGTTGGAGATGTTAAAAAATATGCATTACCAAAATTAAAAGTTAACAAATTTTTCATCTGAACTAAATACTTTAAATAAAAAGGTTGATTTAATCCATATGAACTCATGAGTTGTTTCTGATATAATTGCACTTTAATATTTAAGTTTGTCAAATTTATATTACCAGCTGAACGCTTTATTATTGCTTGTTTATATGCTGCTGCTTCTGTTTCTACTGTTGCAATTAAAACTTTCTGAATAATTGGATAAGTTAATACATACAATAGGCTCATTGCTGCTATTAATACTGTTATATAAATAATTATTTCTTTAGCTAAATAAGACTTATACCCCAAATGAACCCCCCTTAAATAAAAATATAAAAAAGGTTTATATATTTAAAAAATCTACTTTCTTCTTACCATTAATACAGCCGCTATAATTATGACTATTACGATAACTGTTACTGTTACTACTATTGTTGTTGTCATTGATGATGGTTTTGTTGTTGTAGGTGGTGGAGTAGTTGTTGTGGTTGATGTTGTTGTTGATGTTGTTGTAGGTGGTGGAGTAGTTGTTGTGGTTGATGGAACAACCAATAAAGTATATACCGTTGGGTCCATAAAGATGTTTTGATACGTATAAGTAAATATTCTTAAATAATATTTTCCATTCAAATTATTTGGCAACACAAATGAAAAACCGCCTTGAGAATCTGTTGTCACATTATAAACCCTTATTAATGTGCCGTTCTGGCTAATTAATTGAGCATACACAATGACATTTGGTGCAGGACTTGTTACTGCTGAACCGTCAGGCGTTTCTATTACTTGGCCTGACAAGGTTTGTCCTGAATATACTATTGAAGGAACTGAAAACTTTAATGCATATAACATAGGAGTTAATAAAACACTACTTGGTAATGATAAATTAAAGTTTGGATTTCTAACAACGACCGCTCCTCCTGAAGTTTGACTATAGCTTGTTAAAATGAAGGGACCATCACTTACAAATGCGTTTCCATATTTATTTATGAAGTTTATTAGTGCATTATATCCCATCTTAGCTTCAGTTTCATTTATTATCGTTATACCGCTTAAATTCTGTACCTCCAATAGTTCTTTTGATATGTAATTATTTGATGATAAATTCTTTAAAGCGGATAACATATTTGATACATCTGTTGGACTAACGATACTTAACCAATCAATTCCTTTTTGATGTGCTGTTGGCTTATCCCATGCAGCCAAACCATTTGATACTACAGCGTTCATTGCCTCATATTCTTGCCATGGAAATACACTTGCTGGGCTATAGCCGCCTAAAGGTAAGAAATCGCCTAATAATGTTTCAGCAGCTGCCAAGGGATCAAAGAATTTAACATCTCCCCATATTTGTATTGCCGTTGAATTAAGCACCTTAAATCCAGTAACTGCAGGGTATGCAGCAGATGAATAAAATCCTTGGACTGCTGGATCAGTTATAGAGCTATTGGGTGAAAGCATCTTTTGAGCTTCTATATAAATATAGAGAATATCAGCCAATGTTATGCTTTGATTGTCAGCAAATTTATCATTATTTAATAATGGAGCAAAATTAGCTATAATGCTAAGCTCTGCTGTAGTATTTGGCTCTACATGCTGTATCTCCATTGTTGATGTATTAAATACTAACGCACTTGTAGGAACTGGTATATTAGATACATTAGAAGCATTAACTACTTTCAGGATAACTCCAGTTGGCACTGCATATCCATTTGGACCAGCTTCAGATAGCGGGTAAATTAACCCATATGCTAATGAGACAGAATATGCATCAGTAAATCCTAAACCTGGATTCATTGCACCTTGAGATAAATATCTAACCCCTATTGTTGCAGTACCTGTGGGTGTTGTCATAGTCATATAGTTTGGAGTATTTAATATATCACCATAATAAATTGATGGCAATACTCCCTGTAGAGAAGGATTACCATATATAGGTATTTCTGATTCCGCTAAAAATACTCTTATTGAGTCGTTAATTCCTAAAGATACTAATTCGCTAAGCATATTATAATACTGTTTTGAGTTATTAAAATTAGTAGTATATAATTGCCATGAAATGTTATCTATTTTGGTTAGAGTATTTACTAATGATGGTTCTTCGTATTGTGTATCGTTAAAAAGTCCCATTGATAGACCATACTCAAAGTTGCTTGATGCTGGCATTGCCCCAAAGATTGGTGCTAAAAACTCAATAGGTAAACCGTAATCGTAATAACTATACCCTCCAGACCAAGATTCAACAGCAATACTCCATGTTGAATTGTGAGGATCGCTTCCATATATTATTGTATTTTGCTTTGATAAATCGCCTGTAACTTCTTGAACAGTAAATCCTAATTGTTGTAGAACTTTTTCAAGGTATTGGGTAGCATATGCCTGTCTAACAATGGTATCAGTTCTAACAAATAAATATATTGTAATAGGTTTTCCATTATAATACCATAAACCATTTATATATTGTGCCCCATGCTGGGTCAATGTTTTATATATAGTTTCATTTGCATAAGTTAAATTATAGTGTATATCTATATAAGGAGCTGTTGCATTAGCTGTCATTAATCCTTCGTATTGCCCAGCATAAGGACTAACTGTTGGAACCCCATAGCCCCCTAATATGTTGTTAACAAAATAGCTCCTATCAACTATATAATTCATGGCATACCTAACAGGTTGAAACATAAATGGATTAAATCCCCATGATGTATTTACAGGGTTTAGTAATACGTCATAAAATGCTATTGGCATTATATAAGTGCTAACATTAGTTGGTAAACTGGTGGTTATCTTAAAAGGTGGAACTGGAAATGTGTACATATCTATACTTCCTGTTGCAAATGCTTCAATGCCGTTTAAATCGTTACCATTATATGATATAAACGTTATTTGTTTTAGCCTCGGGTATTGGGTATTTGAAGCCCTTGTATTTATAAATGTATACGGCGTTAAGAAGCTTACTAACATTATCCCTAACAAGACTCCTATCAAAATCTTTTTCACTAAAAGCACACCCCATATGTCCAATTTTTTATATATAAATAAGGTATTTATATTTATATGATCCTGCTCTAAATTCATTTGAGTATTTATTAATTATCTTTTCTGACCTCCTCCCCGCCCTTTAGGGCGGGAATTCCCTGAGGTCTTAAGGGTTACACCCCTTTTACGGGTGCTACTCTATTATCCCCCAAGCCGATCAGGAGAAATCGGCTCCCGCTCCTCATGCCTTAAGAGTTGATCGGCCTGTAACCCTATTTTATTACACTTGTTAGTTGGGGTAGATGCATACTCATATTTCAGTGACGCATACCCCTTTAGCAGCTGTCTCAATTTTAAGTTTCTAAACTTAAAAAAACTTTACCCAGCCCCTAGAAAGGGCTTGTAGTTCTCTTTATCATATTGATTAGAACCAGCTTGAAATGCAGTAGAAACCGCTGAAAAACATTGAGAATAGGGATTAGGTAATTAAATTTACTTTAATGTTAGGATATTCTTTTTCGAACATAGGAATTACGTTTTTTTTTTAAAAAAAAGCTCTTCCGCCGCTATACATTACAACAGTTATTCTTTGCGGTTGTAACAAAGAATTTGTAGTTAATGTAGCCGTTGTTTTCATAGTTTTAAACTTATAAAAGAGTTTAAAGATTTTTCATTAACTCTAAAACTGGGGATAAAATGATAATAGTTACTGGAGGAGCAGGATTCATAGGAAGCAATTTATTAGAGGATCTATTAGAAAAAAAAGATGAAGTATTGGTTATAGACAACTTATCTTCCGGATCAAAATACAATTTAAAAGAAAAGGCTAATTTAATTATTAGTGATGTTTCAAAATACAAAGAAATTGAATTTTTGGAAAAATTCAAAGGAGAAGAAGTCAGCATAGTTCATTTAGCAGCTATTGTTAGTGTAGATGAAGTAAGAGAAAATCCTTTGAGAGGATTAGAAGTGAATGTAAATGGTACATATAATGTATTGGAATTAGCAAGAAAATTAGATGCATATATAACTATAGCAAGCAGTGCAGCAGTTTATGGGGAAAAAGATATTGTGCCTATTGATGAAAGTGATGAGAAAAAACCCATTAATCTATACGGATTTACTAAACTAATAGAAGAAGAAATTCTTCTATCTTATGTTAAAGAATATGGATTAAAAGGCTCAGCTTTAAGACTCTTTAATGTTTACGGGCCAAAAATGAAAAAAGGACCTTATGCGGGAGTAATACAAATATTTATTGAAAAGCTTTTAAAAAATGAAACACCAATTATTCATGGTGATGGCACAAATACAAGGGACTTCATATACGTAAAAGATGTTACCAACGCATTTATTAATGCAATTAAATTAAAAATTAATGGCATATACAATATTGGTACTGGAAAAGAAACAAGTATAAATGAATTGCTAGATACTATAGAAAAAATATTAGGTAAAAATATAAAGCCGATTCACGATGAACCTAGGAAAAACGATATAAAGAAAAGCGTTGCAAAAATTGATAAAGCAAAAAAAGAACTTAATTGGGAACCGCATTATAGTTTAATGGAAGGTTTAAAAAATACTATAAATTATATTAATTTAGCTTTATCTTAAAAAATTTATTTTTAGCTCTTCTTTAGGTTTTCTATTAAATTGTTAATTTCATTTAATTGCTTTTCTATATTACTCTTTGCATTTTCCAAATTGCTCTTTAAGCTTTCAAGCCATATTATTTTATCTTCTTTTGATAATTGAAGGCTTTGAAACGCCAGCGGATAATATCCATACCTTAAATAAAAGCCTGGTCTTTCCCATGGTGGTAAATAATTAAAAGGTCCGTTACCTGGATACATGCTTAAATTTCCTCCATGCCAACAGTTTCTACCCCAACCCATTTTTCTCACCCGTATCTATTATTCGATACGAAATTTATAAACTTTTCTCATATAAATATTTGAACAAGTTAGTATACATTATAATGGGGATAAAAATTGTTTCAAGCAATCAGGTTTGAAAAAGTAGTACCTGAAGATAGGGACAAAATAAACAAGCTTACTGAAAATACTTGGGTATGGGGGGATTATATACCTGATTATTTTGATAGATGGATAAAAGATGGACTTTTTATAAAAGCTGTTAGCGATGGCGATATTCTTGGTATAATACATGCAAGAGTGTTTGAAGACTTTACATGGTTTGAAGGGATTAGGGTAAAACAAGAAATAAGGAGAAAAGGGGTCGGAAAGGCATTAGCTAAAAAAGCTATGGAATTAAGCCCAAAGAAAATATTTAGATTAGCAGCAAACGAGAAAAATGTACCTTCAGTACAGCTTGCTAAAGCATTAGGATTTAAGGAGATAGATAGGTTTTATTACATAGAAGGAAAAATATACGATTTTAAACAGTTAATAAACGAATTTAAACTAAAAGAAGTAAAAGTTAGTTTAAAAAATGTTAAAGGATATGTAGACGATTGGGTGTGGTATCCGATAAATAAGTACTCTGGAAAAATATATTCAAACGGTGAATTGACAATATTAGAAACAACTCCCCCATTTTTAGTTAGTGGATATTTAGAAAATATTAGACATATGAGCAGTAACTTTTCTTCAAATTCAGAAGGTTTCATAGTATTTGAATTAAGATTAACTAACATAGCATAAATTTAACTTCAGCTTTTTTATACATATAAAATGAGCGAAATTATACCAACAAGGATTTGAAGTATAAAAATAAAAATCACTACACCCCTTTCAGTTGCTTTCCCCCTTATCTTAATTAATGCCTTTATTGCTAAATGCGTTATGCTGTAAGACCTCTCATAAGGTGGCTCTAAAGAATCGCCTTTAACTTTTCCAAAGTTCTCCTTATAAACCCCATGAAAAAGACCCCTTATAAATAAAATTAATTCAATATAATATAAGAAAAACATTGTTAAGCCGAACTTAGGTATATCCCCTAATATTATCATACCAGCATACAAAGCTCCAATAGCATATGTAAAAGTGTTTCCTGGGAATACTTTTGCTGGATACCAATTGTAAATTAAGAAAGCTATCAAAGCCCCCATTAATATTATGCTTACATAAACAACAATGCCTATTCCTTTAATTAATCCAAAAATCATCGTAAATGATAATAAAATTATAGCATTACCTACTTCTAAGCCATTATAACCCGCTATCATATTGAAAGCATTGCTTGCTCCCAAAACTCCTATAGGAATTATAATTAAAGGATATAAAATACCTAAATAAATTCTATTAAAAAAAGGTATTGATAATATATAAGAATTGTATTTTGCTATCATTAATGGTAAAGCTATTGGTATCATAGCCAGTATCCTTATATATTGCGGTACTCCTTTTTTCCAACCCAAAATATCGTCCATAAATCCTAAAAAAGATGATAAAACTAATAGAATAATTATTGAATAAAAATAAAGTAAATCGAAATACTTGTTTTGAGTGAAAACGTAAATTGCTTCAAATAATAGAAGACCAAATATTGAAGATATTACAACCCAAATTCCACCAGCTTCAGCTACTTCGGGCTTATCTATTTTGTTTATATCTTTACCTACTAATCCCTGTCTTTTAGCTATTCTAATCCAAGATCTAATTATAATTAATGTCGCGAAAAAAGATATTAAAGATGATATTATTGCTAATGGTATCCCTATCAAATTTTCTCCCATATAAATAAAAATAGGCTAAAATTTAAGCTAATTGTTAACTCCCCGGTTAACAATCATTTTCCCAAAATTAATTCCTCTAAAACATTTTTAATCCTATTTATTTCTATAACTCCTTTATACCCCTTTTCTATTGTACCTTCTGGATCATATATTGAAAATACTCCATACCAATCATGCATGGAATCATCTGGCCCTTTATCATTTTTATCTAAATACATGTTTTTATAACCTATAGTCCCAATAGGTCTCCAATTTAAATCATCTAAATAAACTGTTAAATCTGGTGCATCTCCTTTTATTTCAGGATAAATCTCTTGAGGAGTATATGCATCGTTTTTCCATTGTTCACCTTTTGGCCCCTTAATTTTTGATATAGATTTTTTCAAATCCTTTATTAAATCTTCTACCTCTTCTTTACCTAAAATTCCATATGGCTCTCTTCCCTTAACATTAAAGAAAAACCTAGAATAATATCCACCCCATGCCCAAACTTTTGTTTCATTCCAATCTATGTTATCTGGAGATAAGTCTTCTCCTTCTTTTGTTTCCTTTTTAATTTTCAAAAATTCCTGTTGAATTAACCATTGATTTATTGGATATGATCCTTTCATGCTTTTAGTTCCGTGATCGCTTACTATAACGTAAATAGTATCCTTTGGTAACTCCTTAATTAAGTTTGAAAACCAATTATCTATTTTTTTATAAACATTTGGTATTGCATTGCTGAACTTTTCATGGTATTCATACCTTGGATGCGTATTATCAAAATATTTCCAGAACATATGGTGAGCTCTATCAACACCTATTTCAACATAAATAAAGAGGTCCCAAGCTTTTTTTGTTAAATAGTTAAGAATTCTTTGGTGATTATCTATCATTTCCATTAAATCTGAATATGCCTTATCTCTGTTTTCCGTCCTATAAACAACGTCAAATATTGGTGGTTCGTTAAGTTTGTTTTCTATTTCACCTTTTAACCAAGGTGGAAAAGTATATGGTTTTTCTTTGCCAGGAGTATTAAAATCAGTAACCATAAAACCATTAATAGGCTTTGGCGGATATGTTGGCGGTACTCCAAACAATCCCGTTTTAATATTAAATTTTGCTAGCTCATCCCATATTGCCTTTTCTTTGACATCATTAGAATTTACTATATATGAATCAAAAGTTCCAGGCTTCCTATGCCTAAAACCATATATACCCAATTCTCCAGGTGTTTTTCCAGTAAACATAGAAATCCATGCAGGAACTGTTATTGGCGGATGACAAGTCTTCATCAAATAATTCGATGATTCTTTTGTCAATTGTCTTATAAATTCTAATCCTTCTCCATAGTTCTCATATAAAACTCTAGGCGGCAATGAATCCAAGCCTAATACAAACACCTTTCTCAAACTACACACCAAAAAGAAAAGAAAAAAATAAAAAATATATTTATTTAGGTTTA
>NZ_JAWDMQ010000050.1:0-8795 GCF_046536515.1 Caldisphaera sp.
TAAACAATTTCAATTGCTAAAGCCGATGCTCCTCCTAACCCATGACAAATTGATGCAACTCCTCTTTTTCCTCCGTGCTTCTTAAGCACATTGATTAATTCTAAGGTAATTCTAGCGCCACTCATTCCTAAAGGATGGCCAATAGCTATTGCTCCACCATGAACATTAAGTTTTTCATAAGGGATACCTAGTTCTTTGTTTAATATAAAGCTGTTTACTGCAAACGCTTCATTATTTTCAAAATAATCAACATCTTTAATACTCCATCCTATAGAGTCTAATAATTTGCTAATTGCTCCTAAAGGTGCTGCTGGGAACTTCCATGTCTCTACGCCATGAAATGCAAATCCAACAATTCTGGCTAATGGTTTTAATCCCATTTCCTTAACTTTTTCTTCGCTTGCTATTAATAAAGAAGCAGCTCCATCGCTTATTTGACTGCTACTACCTGCAGTATGAAATCCTCCGCTGAACGCTGGCTTCAGTTTTTTCAACTTATCAATGCTCGTATCTCTTCTTATCCCTTCATCTTGCTCCAAAATCGTTTTTCCATTTTGTTCAAAAGGTATAACAAAGTCTTTCATCAAACCTGAGTCCCATGCTTTCGCAGCTCTCATATGAGACTCATAAGATATTTTATCCAAAGAATCCCTATCAGCTTTGTACTCCTTTGCAGTCATATCTGCCTCTTCTCCCATTATTTTGTTTTGAAACACATCCCATAATCCATCGTAAACCATAGAGTCTATCAGGTTCATTTGGCTTCCAATCAAATGCTTTACTCCCCATCTTATGTTCTGCCCTAATAAGAATGGTGAATAACTCATAGATTCCATGCCTCCAGCAGCAATTAAATTATATGAACCAGCTTGAATATAATTTGCAGCAGTAATTATTGCGTTCATACCGCTTGCGCAAACCATATCAACAGTCATAGAGTCTATATATTCAGGGACACCTGATTTTAAAGCAACCTGCCTAGCTGTGTCCATACCTGTTCCTGCCCTAATAACATGGCCATAAACAAGCATATCCAAATCCTTTGGCGAAATGCCTACCCTGGTTATTAATGAAGTCAAAGTATATGCTGCCAAATCAGTTGGATGAAAGTCTTTTAAGCTACCGCCAAATTTTCCTACAGGCGTTCTTAGACCATCTACAATATATACGTTTCCCTTAATTTTGGGCACTTTTTTCACCATATTAAATATTTTAATTAGACTTTAAAACACTTGCAAATGATCTATTAATAAAGCGAACAACAAACCTCGCCCCTAGAAGGGGCGGGGTAAAGTTTTTTTAAGTTTAGAAACTTATTAAAAATTGAGACAGCTGCTAAAGGGGTATGCGTCGCTGAAACATGAGTATACATCTACCCCAACTAACAAGTGTAATAAAATAGAACTCCAGGCCGATCAACTCTTAAAACATGAGGATCGGGAGCCGATTTTTCCTGATCGGCTTGGGGGATAATAGAGTACCATAAAAGGGGTGTAACCCTTGATACCTCAGGAAACTCGCCCTTCAGGGCGGGGAGGAGGTCAGCTATTAATAAAATTCTATACAATTCCTTAAAATTTATTTCTTTAAACTTTTTAGAGAGCATAGGTGAAAAATGTGGTCAAACTATGGGGCGCAGTTCTAGGCGGCTATCCAAGATCGATACATGCAAGACATGAAATGAGAGATTTAGAAAAAGGAGAATCTACTTATTTAGACCATGAAATAAACATTGCTTTAATTTCAGGTGCTGTCATAGGGTCTCAAGTTGCATCCGGTTTAAGGTATGTGACTGATGGAATGCTCGACTTTCATGATATTTTTAGACCATTTCTCGAATCATGGAGAAACGTCTCTATAACAGGTCTCTTAAGATATTTTGATAATAACTTCTTTTATAGGATACCAGTATTTACAGCAGAACCAGACATAGAAAGCTTTGTTTGGCCAAAAAGGATAAGAGCGTACAGCAAAGCAGCATATCCTTCAGCAATCAAAGTAGTTATACCTGGACCTTTAAGTTTAGTATTAATGGGTAAAAATCAAAGCGGCTTGTCAAAAGAAGATTTAGCGTATAGTATTTCATCAATATTAGCTATGGAAGCTGAAAAGGCTGAAAAGGCCGGTGCAGGTATAATTCAAATAGATGAGCCCATATTATCAGACCATGAAATAACTAAAGAAGACGCAGACTTAGCTAAAGATCTTATTTCAAACATAGTAAAAAGAGTTAATATACCAACTACCTTATCGGTTTATTTTGATATACCAAAAAAGGAAGTTTATGAAAAATTAATTGATACAAAAGTTAAATACCTGAGCCTTGATGTCATGGATTCTCCTTCCAGGTTTTTAGATTTAATAAAAAGTCAAGGGTTCTCAGATAAAAAACCTGTTTTAGGATTAATAGATGCTAGAAGGATTCACGATGATGACTATAGCAAAATAAAAGAAATTTTAATAAATATAATAAAAATGGAAAATGAAGAAATAGGGGTTACAACTACAACTTGGTTTGATGTAATACCATATAATTTTGCTATAAGGAAAACATATTTATTAGGGTCTTATTTGGAAAAAATAGCTAACGAATTAAATGCAGAATTTATAAATCCTATAAAGGAGGTTGAAAAACAATGAGCTATGAAGTTCCGAGGAAATTCCCTACAACAGTTGTTGGAAGTTATCCAAAGCTAGGCGAAGCAAGTGAAATAATAAAGAAAAGGGATAGAAACGAAATTAGTGAAGAGGAATTTCACGAAAAAATTAGAGGTCCTATAAATGAAGTGGTAAAAGATTATTTGGAAGCAGGGGTTGATATAATAAGTGACGGTGAACAATCAAGAGAAGACATGGTAGTATATTTTGCTCAAAGGCTTAAGGGTTATAATGAAGGAGATTGGGTTAGGATATTTGATAATGTTTACTTTAGAAAGCCTATTATCGTTAACAAACTTGAAAGAGTTAGAGAAATGATAATAACAGATTGGTTATATACAAATAAAATAAGTAATGGCAGGCCCGTAAAAGCAATAATCACCGGTCCTTATACTATGCTTGAATGGAGCTTTGATCTTTTTTATGGAGATAGGAAAGAAATTATAATGGATTTTGCCAAAATAATAAGAGAAGAATTGATGGAAGCTATAAGGAATGGAGCCAAATATGTGCAAGTTGATGAACCAGCATTGTCAACAAGGCCTTGGAAGGAGGAGGCAGATCTCTTAAAAGAAGCTTTAGATTACATATTTAAGGGAATGGATGCAAAGAGAATCGTGCACATATGCTATGGGAGGCTTGAAAGACTATTACCTTACATATTGGACTATCCAGTTGATCAATTTGATTTAGAATTCAAGAACAGTGACTTCAGATTATTGCCATATTTAAAGGAATATGGATACAATAAAGAACTTGGTTATGGCGTAGTTGATGTTCACACCTTACAAATAGAGAGCGTTAATGAAATTAAGGAAGCTATAGATAAACTTATGAAATTAGGTATCATAGGACCTGAAAAAGTCTATATAGACCCGGACTGCGGACTTAAGCTATTGCCAAGAGAAATAGCTAAAGGAAAGTTAATAAACATGGTTAATGCTACAAAAATTGCGAGAAATGAGTATTAGAGGGTTAAGTTTTGCCTAATTGGGTCGGTAAGCTCCCTTCAGATATATTAAAAGAAATCGTATTAGATAATGTAAATTCATTCAAAAAGGCCTCAACATTAATCGGAGCAGAAATAGGAGAGGACTCTGCTTTAATAGACTTAGGATTTTGTGTTCTATCAATACACTCCGACCCAATTACTGAAGCTAGATATCATGCAGGTTCTCTTGCTATTGATGTAGTTACAAATGACTTAGCCGTAACAGGTGTTAGACCTAAATGGCTTATATTAGATATATTAATGCCTGAGAATTCGTTATATTCTTCCCTAAACAGCATTATAGAAGGTGCTGTAAAAGAAGCTAAAAGGTTAAATATAGAAATCATAGGAGGCCATACAGAATCTACCCCTGGTTTAACTTCGCCAATAATTATTGGAACTGCTATTGGCTGTTCTTGCAAAGATTGCTACACACCAACTAAAAATGCAAAAGAAGGAGATCTAATATTCCAAATAAATCCGGCTGGTCTTGAGGGGAGCGCAATTATTGCTACAGATTTCAGGGAATATGCAATAAAATCAGGAGTTCCATTAAACATACTAGAAAATGCTTCAGAATTCATAAATAGGATAAGCGTATTGAACCAAGCGTTAGAACTTTCAGATAAGAGGCTTGTAAATAGCATGCACGACCCTACTGAAGGAGGTTTATTAGGAGGTTTATATGAAATAGCATATTCATCTGGCCATGATATAGAAATTGACCAGAGGAAAATCTTTGTTGAGGAAGAAACTAAAATTATATCAGAAAAACTAGATATCGATTTCACCAAACTAATAAGCAGTGGGTCTATATTAGCCTCTATACCCCCAAATAAAAAAGAAGAGGCTGAAAAAACCTTAAAAAATATAAATACAAAATATTCAATTATCGGGAGAGTTTTAAACCCTAGCGATAATCCAAAAGTTATATTAAAAAACTTGGAAAGAATAAATTATATAGACTCCCCACCACAAGATGAAATATCAAGGCTTTGGGCTAACAAAAATGAATAAAGATTTCATAATAATATCGGGCACTCCCGGAACTGGCAAAAGCAGCATAGGGAAAATACTTTCTGATGAAATTAATTGCAAATACATAGAGGTCTCTGAATTTGCTATAAGGAAAGGACTAGTATTACCTGATGAAACAGGAAGAAATACTTATGTAATAAAGGAAGATGAATTGAAAGAAGAAATACTTAAAGAAAGTAATGGGCTAACAATACTTGTTACCCATTATCCGGATATTTTCCTTGATGATGATAGGTTTTATTTAAATACGGCATTTGTAATATTACTTAGAACAAACCCTTTAATTTTAATGAAAAGGCTAGAAAATAAGGGTTGGGATAATAAAAAGATTTATGAAAACGTTTTAGCAGAAGCATTTAATACTATAGCTGAAGATATTTATGATTATAATGATATGATTATTGAAATTGATACAACAAACGTAAAGCCTGAGGACTCGTTAAACGTTATCTTTAATAAGGTTGCTTCTCTCGATTTTGGAATTAAAATCAATTGGCTTCTTGATGAGAATCTTGTTAATTTTATTTCCTTCCTTGTTGATGGGATCAATTTTAACGATAATAGGATTGGGAATTGAGGAAGATTGCAATAGAGCCTCTCCAATTTCAAATTTATCTAGTTGACTATTTAATCCATTACTTAAACTCATAGTCATGTATATTACCTCTTTATCTTTGGCGCTCCTCAATGCATGTATAATTTTTGTGTTAGCATTGAGCAAAACGCTGTTAGGTATCAAAGATGGCGATTGTGTTGATATGACAAAGCTTAACCCGTATTTTCTCGATTGAGACATAATCTGTCCTATTAAGCTACCTCCTTCGCTATCAAAATAGTTTTGAGCCTCATCTATAACTATTAACAATTTCTTATCATACCTTTTCCTTTTAAGATATATCATAGCTAAGAAGAGTAATGCATAAGACTTCCTAGCGTTTAGGCTTTCTATTTCATCTAATCTCAAAACATTTATTCCTTTATTTAAGCTAAGCGTTTGTTTTATATTGCCTTTATTCGTTATATTTTTCAAAGCCTCTATTTTTCTTAAAAGACCCCTTTTTACGTCTCTATCCCACCTAGCCTCTTCGCTATACCTCTCTATTTTTTCTATTAAATTTCCTATAGATGAAGGGTTTTCTCCTTGGATTACCTTCATTAAAAGATATTGCTGAGGTTCTGTCAAACCTAAACCGTTGCTTAAAGAATCTATCAATACATCACGCCTTTTATTAAACTCATCAATTTTAAAAGGATCTATATTAAACTCTACAGGAGAAATAATGCTTGCTTTTTCTATCAAATCGGAAAATTCTCCCGTCCAATCCATTATTAAAACATCAAAAACATTTGATGCCCTATAAGCAAGAGTAGCTGCAGTTGTAGATTTACCTGTTCCCGTTGAACCGAATATTGCTACATGGGATTCTATATCATTTTCATTTAAGTAGACTTCTTTATTATATGCATTATCAAATGTCTTCCCTATATAAATTCCTTCGTTTAATGATATCCCTTTATCTGAAGGGGCTATTAATATTTCTCCTTTTCCTATAGGGCTTATATTATCAATTGCCTTTATTAAACCTTCTTTTTCTTCATCATTTACTTCTTTAATCCTAACATTTTTAAAAGAAGTAGAAATTAAAGTCTTAAACACTTCTCTTTCAATATCTACTTCTTTTTTATCTTTAGACCCTATAGCTACAAAGGTTCTAGTATATCCCCCCGATGATATTGAAACAGATCCGTATTTTATAATATTACTTTTAGATCTATCCTTTATTATACTAGATATAACTTTACCCGTTTCCTCCTTTTCTTCTTTACTCCCATTTATCTCTAATTCTATTGCATCATAGTTGCCTTTTGCATTTTTTACATTTTTAATTTTATTAAATCTCATAATAAAAGGTATTGCAATTAAAAGCGGTAAAAAATACAATACATAATTATAATAAAATTTTATTTTAAATCCCCACATAACAATAAATATTGCAGCTAAACCTATTAAAGGCCTAAAATATCTAGGAACTCTATCTAGTATCATAATCTCCCACCTTTTTTAATAAATATAAAGGAGAGAGGGTCTGGAAACTAATACATGCTAAAGTTAAAAAGTACTGAAATTTAATAAAAAGCTCGAGTGAATATTATGGAAATAAGCGGTTGCAAATCATATTATAATAATTTACTTGAAGGCTTAAACATACCAATAGTTTTTGAATGTGGAGGGTCAATAAAAATAAAAGACTTTAATGATATAAAAAACATTGCATTAGAATCAATCAATGCCTTAAATGAATTATTTGATTATAATTTCAGGCTTGGAAGCTATATTGAAAAAGAATTTATAGGAAGGAGCTTTAACTTGCATAAGTTCAAAATAAACGAATTTGATGGAATATTAAGAATTGTTGAAAAAAATGGGTATTTTTTAAACACGAGTGGAGTAATGTTTTCCTCCGTATTAAATAAATTAAATGAAAATATAAAAAATGAACTAATTAAAGGAAAAGTCTTAGAAAAAGGAGAAAAGATGGAGCCAATTTTTTTAGAAAAGAATTGTTCTTCTTTTGAAAAGCCTGTCGGTCAAAAAGAAATACAGAGGTTTGTTATTTATGTTGCTGAAGAAGAAGTACCAAATGTTGATTTAAATAAATACAAGTTAAGCATAAAAGGGAATGTGATAAAAGAAGTAGAATTAACTTATAACCAATTAGAAGAGCTTTCAAGAGATATCGGAGAAAAGGACTTTCATTGTGTTACAGGATGGAGTGTTAAGGGAAAAAGATGGAAAGGGATTAATTTATTGGATCTAATAAATTTATCAGGACTAAAGAGCGATTCAAAGTGGATTATTGCTAACAGCATATCTGGCTACTCATCAACAATACCTATTGAAAAAGATATATTAGAGAACACTTATGTTGTAATAGAAATGGACGGAAGAAAATTAAATCCAGAATCAGGTTTTCCTGCTAGGATTTATTCTCCGGATCTTTTTGGCTGGAAGGGGTCAAAATGGTTATCTTCCCTTCACATATCAGATAAATACATAGATGGTTATTGGGAAGCGCTGTCTTATCATGAAAGGGGAAAGGTCTTATCAAATGAAAGGTTTAAAATTAGAAACCCTGAAGTGAAGGATTTGTGTTAATTGTTAACCCCCCGGTTAACAATGATTTTTCATTAGCAAGCATGGTAATAAAAAAGTGAAGTTTAAATCTTTTACCATGCCTTAAAAGGTTTGTTGCTTCTTTATCAACAAATCTCATGCAAATAAACATTTAATTATTGATTTAAATTTTTAAAATTAAGAACCCATTATTACAAGACGGATATATAAGGGCATTTTGCTTGAGCATTTCAACAAGGTCGTAAGGATCCTTTAAGAATACCCTTGCTATGTTTAAAGACTTTTCTGGATCTTCTATGCAACAAAAAACAACTGCTGATGAAGCTGCATTGTATTTCTGCATAAATTCTTTATCAATAAAGTCATTCATCTCAATAACTAAGCTGATTCTTTTTGACAACTTCTTTATTACATTTATTAGATCTATGTTTGCTAATGAATCTTTGTTTAACTTTATCAATAAATCTTTTTCACCTTTTAGCTCATTACTTAAATTATTTAAAAAATTTATACTATAATATAAATCTTTTTCTGTCAAATCTACACAATAGCTTGATTCCTTACAATTTGGTTTTTCGCTTATACCTATTTCAATATAATCTTCCAATTTAACAGGGTTATATTTTCCATATACCCATAAAATAAAGGGCCTTTCAACTTTTATTTTCCCTTTTCCTTCAGCGCATATAAGATCTCTATTACCTATAGATGACATTAATATTTTACCCTTTAATTCCAAACCGTTGCAATCATCAATATAAATAGGCCTTTCAATTAAATAGAAAGAAACAATAAAGAAACCAATAGGCCCTAAAGAAGATAATATCCCCAATAATGATGATTTCAAAAATTTTCTTTCAGTAGAAGACAAAAAACTACTTATTAAGGAGAGAAGAAAATATGCTAAAAGAAACCTGTAATTGAAATAATTAATTATTAAAATTGAAGACAATACAACTGCTGTTATAGCTA
>NZ_JAWDMQ010000051.1:0-8695 GCF_046536515.1 Caldisphaera sp.
CTAATGCCTCTTCTCCTAAGCCAAGCATTATATTTGAAAGAAGAGTATCTATTATAAAGCCTTTCAGCTAATTGTTTATAATGCAGAGCTCTCTCAATATGCGTTTCAAACCTATATTCGCTTTTTCTATTACCTACAACTATTTGTTTTTCATTAACATCAACAGCTAGAACGCTTTTAGGATCATACTTAGCTGGCTCAGGCGCACGTTTATATATCTTAAGAATAAACTTACCATCTTTAAGTAACAACCTAGCCTCTTTGTTTTGGTAGCTGTCATATCTCCTATCCAAGCCAATAATTTTAAGCCTATAGCCTCCCAATAGCTCTACATAATCACCTTTAATTCTATAGCTATGCCCATATGTTAACCAAATCCTAAGATTATTAGCTCTGGGTATCTTGCCCTTGTCGAGATTCCTAAGCCAAGACTTAGCTATAGCAATAGCCTCTCTAAACATGAGAAAGGATTCAGCCCATCCTTTATGCCGGGAAGGAGGTCAGCATAATGAATTATAATAATTCTTTTCTTATTAAAAAAGATTCTTAAAAGATAAAGTCAAGTTTAAGGATAGATTTTTATTTAATTCAAATCACGTATAGAGAAGGAGAGAAAAGGGTGCAAATCATGGCAATTGACAGTATATCTAAAATTACTTTAATTGAAGTATTGCAAAATATGGCCCAAGATATTCAAAATATATCTGCTACACTATTAACTAAAATGCATGAAAATGCAACAAATGAATATATAGAAAAATTTTACAGACAAGATCTAATGTCGGTAAAAGACAGAATTTCAAGAAATAAAGATAGGATATTTGATTACTTAGCAAGTGGCAGATTGGAATTAATTTCCTATAAGGAATTTTATATAAATTCCTCTCTTCAAATGGAATGTGCTATTAGTAAATTAGAAGCAGGCATTTATAGATTATTACTTTCATATAGTATTGATAAAAATAATGATAGTGAAGTTCGTAAAACGATAGAAGGTTTAATTGGAGAAATATACAGTTCTTCTCAATCATTGGTTGATCTTTTAAGGTCAATATCTACTGGAACCAAAGGTAACTCAGAAAAAAGAAAGATCATAGAAGAAAGGTTTAATAAAATAAGTGAATCAGAAGGAAGAGGGGATATCATATATAGAGAAGGCCTAGCAAGAGTTTTAGTAAAATACTCAAACACTCCTTCAAGGCTAATATCATTTAAAGAAACAATTGAATATCTTGAAGATTGCATAGATTGTATATATAATGCATCTGTTTATATAAAATTAATAGGGTTCAGTGGGCTAGCATAATGCCGATTAAAGCTTTTTTTATTAATGGAGTAGTAATTATAAACAATATAGAAGATTCAAGAAAGGTATATTTTTCAGGATATTTTGGAAAACCCATAAATGCTGAGAAAGTTAAGGTAGATACTGATATTACGTCTCCTTTAATATTAAATTCATTCGAGGCTTTATATTTAATTGAGAAGGGTTTAATAGATTTATATTATGATAATAAAAAAGTTGAAAGTCTAGATGAAGCTAAGAAAATCTTAAATATAACAGATAGAAGAGAAAAGCAGTATATTATTTATAGGGATTTAAGAAATAAGAATTTAAAAGTAAGATCTGGACTTAAGTATGGTTCAGATTTTGTTGCATATAGGTTAGGTCCGGGTTTGGAGCATGCACCATTTATAATACATTATCATGACATAGACGAAAAGTTTGATCCAATAGAATTGGTAAGATCTGGAAGGCTAAGTCATAGTGTAAAGAAAGACTTTATAATATCTTCTCTTAAAGATAAAAATAAAACAATATACATAATATTTAAATGGTTTAAACCGTAATATATAATAGGGTAAACCAGAAAACGTAGTCATAAATATATGAGGTGTATGTATTGGTATCAAATATATCAGGCCCGTCAAGGCAAGGGCATGACCAAAGAGACCAAAATAAAAATGATTTGGGTGTGCAGCAAAGCAGGGAAATTAAACCAAGACCTATTGGAGATAAATGTAATCCTCTTTGTCCGTTTTTCAAATGTGGTCAGAAGGCCTTGAGGTTTTCAACAGATCATTATAGGGGTAGACCAATAAAAGTAGCTATGTGCGCTTGGATCGGAGACAAATGCATAGGCGCATCTTGCAGATATGCATATTGTGAAAAGAAGGCTATGTTACCTGATGGTAGATGTGCATTTGCTGTTGAAAACCAACCAAAGAAAATGAAATCATTTGAAGAAGAGTTGAGCGAAGTAGATGATATAGATTTACCAGATGGATTTAAGAGCCTTCCAAAGAAGAAGATTTAGGATCCCACCTTTTATAAAAATTATTTTGTATATTTAATGCATCTAATATTTTTCCTACCATAAAATTTATCATGTCATCAATGCTGCTCTTATTTGAATAAAATCCAGGAGATAAAGGCATTATTATACCACCATATCTTGAGATTTTTAATAAGTTAATTAGTTCTGATGTTCCCAAAGGTGTTTCTCTAAATGCTATTACTAAAGGTCTTTTTAATCTGAGATGAGCTAATGCTGCCCTTGATACCAAGTTCATAGGAATTCCATTTGCAATTAATCCAACAGTTTTCATACTGGCTGGGCATATTACCATACACTTTGATATATTACTTGAGCTAGCAAGTGGGGAATTAAAGTTATTTTCATCATATACTTCTCCATAGCTCCTTAAAATTTTTATATAAACGTCTTCACTAATACCTTCTTCTGCCTTTGCTACTTCTATTGAACCTTTAGAATATATTATTCCTTTTATGTTAATCTTTAATTTATTAATAGCGTCTAGTAATTTAATTCCATATATAATTCCGCTTGCACCTGTTAATGCAACGCTAATGCTTTCGCAACTCATCAAGGACAACTCCATTTGTGTTTTTAATGTTCCCCTTATATATTATTAAAAAAGGGATTAAAAATGAATAAGTATGAGGGTATTAGTTATTCTAATGTTGGAGTAAAAGTTAGGCTAAGCAGAATTTTAAAGAATGATAGGGTAGTTATATTTGCATTTGATCACGGATTAGAGCACGGACCTAGCGATTTCCAAGAAGACAGATATTTAGCGAAAACGATTTTAGAAAAGGTTGTAAGGGCTGGAGTAGATGCTATTATGTTGTTGCCAGGAATGGCAAGGTTAACATATGATTTATGGGCTAATAAAGTTTCATTAATTGTTAAGTTAACGGGAAAAAGTGATATTAGACCGCCTGAGAAACATTATTTACAATCAGTTTTGGGCACTGTTGAAGGAGCAATATCTTTAGGAGCTGATGCAATAGCAGCAACAGTATATTGGGGTAGTGATTATGAAAATGAAATGATATCAAGCTGGTATGAAATAAAGGAAAGTGCTAACTATTATGGGATGCCTTTATTACAACTTGCATATCCAAGAGGATCCACAATAAAGAACAGGTATGACCCTCAAATTGTTATGTATGGTGCCAGAGCAGCGGCAGAAACTGGAGCAGACCTTATAAAAACATATTATACCGGAAACAAGGAAACTTTTTCAAAGGTTGTTGAAATGGCTCAAGGAGTACCAGTAGTGATGAGCGGGGGAGCTGTAAGGGAAAAGCCTATAGAATTTCTGGAAGATGTCTATAATGTTATATTGGCTGGAGGTAGTGGGGTAGCTGTAGGAAGGAATGTATTTAGAAGTAACAACATAGAGGGTATGGCAAGAGCTGTAATGAAAGTAGTTCATGATAATAAAACTCCGGAAGAAGCAGCTAAAGAACTAGAAAAATAATTTATTAATTATTTGAATAGCATGTTTTTAAATGTTTAGTTTATCTGTTTAGAAGGGAGTAAACATGTCAAATTCAAAAACAATAGATATAACATCAGTTGGTCATGCATTAATGGATTTGAGGTTTATTGTAGAGAAGTTTGCTAGTCCAGATGAAGAAGCAGATATATTGGAACAATCAACAGGTCCGGGCGGCTCTGCAGTTAATGTAGCCTTAAATGTAAGGAAGCTAGGTGGAAACTCAGCCATATTAACCAAGGTTGGTTTGGATACTTTTGGGAGATCAATAGTTGAAGATTTAATGAAGTCTAAGGTAGATATTTCAGGGCTTAAGATATGCTTCGGAGAAACGGGCTTTTCAATAGTTATGATAGATCGATCAGGGAACATTTCAATATATGGGTATAAAGGTTGTGCGGAAAAGCTTGAGCCAAAAGATATTGATAATGAAGTTATCTCTAAATCAAAAGTTATACATATAGCTAGCTTAAGGCCTGACACATCTATTAAAGCTTCAATTGTGGCTAAGGAAAACGAATCATTAGTTTCATGGGACCCTGGAAGAAGGCTTAGTATGAGAGGACTTAAAGAATTAAGAGGATTAATAAAACTGGTTGATATAATAATGTTAAATGAACAGGAATGTAAAAACTTAACGGGTTTAGATAATCCTGAGAAATGTAGTCAAACACTTAAAACTATTGGACCCGAGAATGTCATAGTTAAAATGGGTCCTAAAGGAATTTATGCAAATACGAATGATTTTGTTGGTTATATGCCAGCATTTAAGGTAAAAGAGATTAGGGATTCAACAGGTAGTGGAGATGCATTTGCAGCGGCTTATTTGCTAAGCTTAACTAGGGGAATGAAAACGGTAGAATCATTAGAGTTTGCTCAGGCAGTAGCTGCTTTAAAGGTTACTAGATTAGGTGCAAATGCGATACCTACACAGGAAGAAGCTATGGAATTCATTAAAAAACAAAAGGAATTAAGAGAAGAAAATCAAACTGGTACAAATTCATAGGTTAAATATCCTTCGGGTTCTCTCTTAACTATTTCAAGCTTAACTTTCATTCCTATCCTTAATTTCTTAGGATCTGTTTCTCTGACCCATGCCAATACTTGAACTCCATTTGAGAGCTTAGCTATTCCTACAGTATAGTCATTATAATGTGAAAAGCTGAAAGGCTTTGTAGTAATTATGGTATATGTTGTTAATTCTCCATCTTTTGGTAATTCAACCCATTCAACTTCGCTATCTAATGAAGAAGGACAGTCAACTTGTGGTGGGAATAGTATTTCTCCAGTTTTAACGCATTTTGTAGCCAATAATTTTCCTTCGGATAGTGACTCAAAAAACTTTCTAGTTTTTTCAACACTTATCATGAACTTAAGCGTTAACTCTCTCTGATCATACCAAATTGCTACATTAGTCTTTGGATCTACTATCATAGGTAATCCTACACTTGATTTCATAGTGTTTGCAAAAGATTCCATTTGCTTTAAGAATTCTATTGCTTCCTCTTTCTGAGATTTAGGCATATCTATCACCTCAATCTTTAGGTTTATCTAATCCCAATATTGTTACGTAGGCATAATGACCTGTTCCCCCGACATTATGGGCAATTGCTCTTCCATTTTTTATTGTGGCTTGCCTTCCTTTGTCAGCTTTGTTTAATAATTGCTTAGAAAGCTCTGCCACCATGCTTACGCCAGTAGCTCCTATAGGATGTCCTTTTGCCTTTAAGCCACCGCTCAGGTTAACTGGTATTAAACCTCCTATGTACGTTTGTCCCTCCTTAACTAGCTTATATCCTTCTCCTCTCTTTACAAATCCTAGATCTTCGTATGCCATTATTTCTGCAATTGTAAAACAATCATGAACTTCAGCCACATCAAAGTATTTTGCAGTGTTCTCATTTTCTAAACCTGCTTTTTTATATGCCATTTTTGCAGCTATGCTTGCAGCTTCCAAACCTGTAAAGTCATTTCTCTTTGATAAGTTTGCACTTCCTGAGGCAGCACCTACAGAATGTATCCATACGGGTGAGTCAGTTATTTTCTTAGCTACTTCTTCGCTTGCTAGTATAACAGCTGCGCTTCCATCAGTTATAGGCGAAGCGTCAAAGAGCTTTAGAGGCCATGCTATATATCTGCTGTTCATGCAAGTTGGTAAATCTATCTTTCTTTGGAACTGAGCTTTCGGATTAAAGCTTGCATAATAATGGTTCTTTATAGCAACCTGGCATAAATCTTCTTCTGTAGCACCATATTTTGACATATAGGCTGTTGCATATAATGCGTAATATCCTGGAAATGTAAGGCCGAAATTTTCAAATTCCCAGAAGTAGTTCCCGGCTCTGCCTATAAATTCGACCACAGTAGGAGTAGGGCTTTCGTTCATTTTCTCCACTCCTACTGCCATAGCTATATCAACCTGACCTGATGATACTGCATTGTATGCATTGTATACAGCTGAACTACCGCTTGCGCAAGCTGCTTCTACCCTATACAGGGGCTTGCCGGTAAGGCCTGCATATTCTGAAACAACAACAGCTGGTAGAGGTTCTCCGCTCCAGCCTCCTACATTGGAAACTGAAACGTATTCAACATCTTTTGCTTCTAGATTTGCGCTCTCAAATGCCTGCTTTATTGACTCCCATGCAAGTTCCGCTATATTTACATCATTTCTTATTCCAAATTTCGAATGACCTATACCTACAACAGCTACCTTTCTTCCCACTTTATACACCTCTGTATTAAATAATTAAATGAGCGTTTATATTCTTCATATTATTATGTTTATTATAGTTCAAAATGAAACGTTTATAATCTTTTATATAAATTTTTAATTTGAATATATATTAATTTATTTAATGAATTAAATTCGTTTATAAAATTAAGTAATTCATTAAGAAAAAACAAGTAATATTAAAAGGAATATATAAATATGCTAAATGACCTTTTATTAACTAATACATTAATATAAGATTAATTATTCTTTATAATAAAAAATGGGTGAAACAGAGTTAGGCGTGGCTTAACGCCGATCAGCGATGACCTGTTTAGGGCGCTGCTCAAATTCATCGACGTCTATGAGTATGCCAGTCTGGTTGGCTCGGCACCTCCGCTAGTCGATGCTACGCCCGAAAACGTTATTCGTGTTGTTAAGAAGGCAATTGTGGACAAGTTCTTTAGGAACTTGTTATTCGACATGCTTAGGCAGGCCTTCGGCAACAAATTCTGTGAGTATAGGACATCCTGGACTGTGAGGGAGGCTGATATTGGGGAGTTCATCAAGGCCAAGAGGTTGAGGGGGCTTAGGGAGAAGACCATTAGAGACCACGTCCACTATCTGCGCCTAGTCCTCAGCAACCTTAATTTGACGCTTAGGCCCGAAGGAGTCAGTGAGCTTCTGGCTGGCTTGAGGGAAGAGGGCTGAGGGACACCCTAAAGGGCACCGTGAGGACCAGGCTGCCCATAGTGGCGGCCGCCGACCTCGCGGGCGGCTCCGCGCTGTTTGCTCTTGCAATAGGCGTGACGGGCGTCAACAGATCCATGGTCATAGTTGGCTCCATGCCCCTCATAGCGCAGGCGATAACCTGGGCATCAGGCTCTGAGAGGCCGTCGGCCTTTGAGGTGGCGGGGGCCGCCCTCGTGACGTTAGCGGTGGCCCTGGCCTTTACGTGAGAGCATCGAGGTCAAAGTCCTGGTCGACCCTAAGGGCACCACTGACTCAGAGGAACACGACAGGGTCATTAGGGAGAGAGGGCTTACAGGCGTATGGTGTCGGCATGCCTGGTGGCGCTAAGGGGATTAGAGGTTATCAGAGGTGCACGGTTAGCCGTGCAGAGGCGCTACGGCGATCCAACAGTGCTGTTAACATGGTAGCTTCTCGGCCCTGGGCCCTTTTTCATATAAATATAAATACCACGATTTTTACTTTCCTTCTGGTGGTCCTAATTGAATATGCATAGAAGGAAACTTGTGGGCCTAGCGGCCTTCGCCATGACAGTCCTCATCGTCCTGTCCTTCGCGGCGTTGCCTACAGGCCGGGCGCCGTCCTACGCGGTCTTCCCGCCAGTTCACGGCAAGCACGTGGCTAAGGGCGCTTACGTCAACCCATACCTCTACTACACATCGCCACCAGCCCCGACTGGCATAGATGACTTCGGCCTCTACAACTACACCAGCACAGGAGGCCCCATCATACCCTACACAATAATGACTGACAAGGTCCTCGGCTACGCCAACGTGACCAGCCTGCTGGCACACTACCAACAGGCCAGGAGGTACGGGGTCAACCCCTACTCCGCGACCCTCCAGCTTAACGTCGTCCTCCAGGTCAACACCACCAGCGGCACCTACGCCTACTGGCTCCAGGACGTGCCGAGCTTCCAGACCAACAAGAAACAGGTGACGTTCATAGACAACATATGGAACCTGACGGGCAGCAAGTCCGTGCTCTCCTCCTCAGCGGTCTCCGGCAGCGGAAAGGTGGCCTCAGCGGGCTCAGGCAACACCTTCTACTACGACGTCGGCCCCTCCTACACCTACAGCTTCCCCTTCGCCTTCGTCCTTGTCATAAACGTGTCGTACACGTCTAACGCCGTCTACATATGGTTCGGCTACGAGACGCTTCAGAGCGGTAAGCCCGCCAGCTCACCCCAGTACTATTACTACGACAAGGTTAAGATATCCCAGCCCGACATAATGTCTGCAGCCATATACATAACCGGCAACAGCTACACGCCCGATGGCCTCTACTACGACGCTGAGCTCGTGTGGGGAGGGGGCGGCAACGGGGCCCCGACCCAGTTCGTGAACCTCAACTCAACGCTCGGCCTCTACTATGTGAACTCCACCGGGAGGCTGACGCCAATGCCCTCTCTCTACACCTTCGGCT
>NZ_JAWDMQ010000052.1:0-8507 GCF_046536515.1 Caldisphaera sp.
CAACCATTTATAGAACCTGCAACAGGTCCATTGCTTTTAGCTGGATAATATGCTACCCCTCCAGCTCTAGGCCACATAGTGCCTAATTCAATAACAACTAGCGCAACAGGCAAAATTAATAGTAGCGCAACAATCCATGATAAAATTCCTGCAGGTCCATCATAACCTAAAACATAAACTGGAATAAATGCAACAGCATCTCCAACTATTGCTCCTAATGTTAAAAATAATACATGCCAAAATCCAAGCTCTTTTCTAAAACCCATATGACCACCATTCTCACATTTATTACCATATTTAAACTTAAAACAATAAGTTTTTAAGCTTTTATAATTGTTAACTAATAGAGCAATCATTAGAAATAATATTATCAAATAATACACAAATTATCTCATTACTTTTTAGAGTTACGAGACTAAAACACATTTGATTTTAATAGTTATTAGAGCAAATTGAATTACTATATTGAGAATTTAATAATAAAACTATCTTAATATATTTTGGATAATTTGTATATAAACAATGTTATATGTTGATTCAGCGGAAAAAATATAAAAAAATAAAACCCAATAAAATTCACAATAAGGCGAAGGTGAGCAGTAGATGAATTCCTTTGATAAAGCCATATTAGGTGCAGGCTGGGCTGGTTTGTTAATTGCACAGAGAGAACAAAAAATAGGCATAAAAAATTTGACTTTAATAGAAGCAGATAAAAAGGAAAATTTTGGAGGTTTATTAAAAAGTATTGTGATAGACGGTTTTACCTTTGATATTGGAGGGCCACATTTAATCTTTAGCAAAGATAAAACTATTCTATCAGAGATTGTTAAATTACTCGGAGAAAATTGCTCACTTAAGGTAAGAAACAATTTCGTTTATTATGATAACGAATTTGTTCCCTATCCATTTGAGAATGGAATTTATAAACTATCTCCAGAAAAACGGGTCAAATTCATAAAAGGGATAATAGAACGCATGATATATATTGCTAAAAACGATGTTTGGAAGCCTGAAACATTTCTTGATTGGATTATTGGTTTTTTTGGAGATTATATGGCTAATGAATATTTAATACCCTACAATAAGAAGATCTGGAAAAGACCTTTAGATAAAATAGCTTCAGATTGGGTATTCATACCTGGTAGACTTCCATTTCCCAATCTTGAAGCTATGATAAAGTCAGCAGCTGGAATCCCTAACATCGGATATGAAGAACAAGCAAATTTCTATTATCCTAAAAGAGGTGGTATTCAATCTCTATTCAATTCCTTGTTTGATAAAGTAATAAATAATGGTATACGGGTTATTGATAATGAAAGAATAACAAAAATTGATATGCTCCCAAATGGTAAATTTTTAATAAATGAAAAATTCGAGGCGAAAAAGATTGTAAATACAATACCATTACCAGAAATTTTAACATCGTTAGGCAAAAATGATGAATATTATAATTTAGCAAACAAATTTGATTATAATAGTGTAGTAATTGTTGGAGTAGCGATTAATTCTAAAACTCCAGAACAAACAACTATCTATGTTCCCGATCCAAAAATTATATTTCATAGATATACTTGGATGAGCTCTTTAATTCCTTCATCAGATCCTAGTAAAAGCAATCTTATAGCTGAGATTACTGTTCCGAAAGGAGAAAGGATTGATACTAAAAAGATTAAATTAGAGACTATAAAAAATTTGGCAGATATTGGTGCTATAAAAGATGAAAATGATGTAATATTTTCAAAAGCCTGGATAAATAAATATGGCTACCCCATATATACGCTAGATCATAATTATGTAAGGAATGAAGCTACACATATATTAAAGGAAAATGGCATTATTTCAGTCGGGAGATGGGGCTCATGGCACTATTGGAACACAGATATGGTTTATAAAGCTGTTTATGATGTTGAGATATAAGACATAAATAATATAATAGAATATGTGAATTACTCGACCCTTATGGACGTAACATATTGATATCATAATAAAGATTTCTTACTTTTCAGGATAATCTTGGTTCCCTTTCACACATAGCAATAGTTCTATTAAACAGAACCATTTTGCAATATCCATGTTAAAAAATGTTTACATAAGATATACTCTCTATATACTTAATTTCCTTCACTCCCATAGATACGACTTATCTCTTACAGCCTACGTCTAAGTATAAATTGAAAATTATAAAAACTCTTTATAAAGGCCTATCCATCTTATCTATTACGAAAGGAAACCTTTTGCTACCTCATCCTCCAAAAAGCTAAATATAAATTATATAATATTTAGAACTAGAAAAAATCAGTAGTTATGTTTTTGTTTATTTTTCTAATCTTCAAAAAAATTCAGTTCTAGAGGTTAGCCAGAGCTATAGGATAATTATTTTTGTTGATAGAAATAAATATGGGCTAATAGGTATTTTAACCCACCACAACTGAAACATGAGTTGAGTACTATTGAACATCCTGCCAAACTAGAATATAGATTAAGCATATAAAATTAATTTAAAAATAATTTTAAAAGTCTTTCTTATTAGTTAAAAATCATTAAAGTATTTTGATTATTAATAAATTTTGCTTTAAATTCTAATCTTATAAATTAACTACAGCTTCCAAAAGGAATATCTAATTCTTTCGCTCTATTCAAAATTTCTCTAGGTAATTCTGTATAATTAAAACATGGTTTATTCTTTGTTGATTCTTTAATAATTCTCAATCCTATTTCTCTTAAATCTGATGTCCCATAATTTTCAAGAGCAACCTTTTCTAAAGCTTTCTTTGCTTCTCTTTCACCTTTTTCTGATAATATTTTAAAATAAAATGACTTACGGAATAAATTATTTAATGCAACTCTTTCAGGTTTTTTCACCGAAGCCATATGATAGTCTAAAGGTTCATAACTTAGATCAATTCTTTTATAATACAATGGAGAATACAGATAATCAATTTTTCCATCAAATAAATATTTTAATTTTCTAGACCATGTAAAGAGCCAATGTTCTACATGATAATTATAATTACATCTATGGGAAAGATCACCACATAATGCTATCCAGGGCCAATAAACTAAATAATAATATTTATCATTATAATGATTATTTAAAAATTCTTTAATTTTTATTTTTAGTTTATCATTACCAATAAAATCAGGATCAAATATTAAAACATATTTATAATTAACATATTTTAAAGCTGTATCTCTAGCAATTTTTTGTCCTAGCAATGGTTGTCTAATAATTTTCATTGGAAACTCTTTTGAAAGTTTATTTAGTATATCAACAGTTTCATCATCCGATGAATCAACCACAATAAATTCATCTACAATATCTGAAATGCTTTTAATTGATAATTCAATCCAATCCGATTCATTATAAGATATAACCATCGCGCTTATTCCTTCTTTCTTTTTCTCTCTGTTTGAATTTACTATTAATGTTTCAGTTAAAATAGTAGATACTATACTTCTAACTAATTTTGTCCCCCTTTTTCCAAGTATTTTTCTTCTTCCTGTCTTATAGAGTTTCGTCATTAAATTCATAATTCATCATCTATATAAAAAATATACAAAATTTAAAACTTTACTTATTATTATTTTGGCTTTTCAAATTAAAATAATATTATTTACTGATAAATTCTAAAAAATTTAATTGTTATTATTAATATTATGTTTACCTCTTAGCAAAGAAGCTATTGCAGCAACTAAGACTATTATCGATGAAATTATTAATACAGATCTAAGTGCATACATAAAGGCCGGAGCAATAACTCTTGGAAACCAAGTATTACTTAATACAGAAGATAATCCTGATGGATCTATATTGCTTAGCTCTGAATACAATTGTGGAAAGCTACTTAATAAGCTTTGCATTGGATTATATCCTAAAAATGCTGCAAATAAAGCCGCTGTAGGTGGCATTTTAGAAACTAAATCAGCTATATTACTTGGGAATCCAGCTGATATTAAACCATTATAAAGTGCTGCAGGTAATTTTTGCTCAAAAGCTGATAAAAGCAATGAGAAGTACATTGCTATACTAACAGTATTAGCTATATTTGTCATCACTGACCTCATTCCAGAAGCCACGCCTCTGTGATTTGCAGGTACTGAATTCATTATTGATGCCGTATTCGGTGATACAAATAGTCCATTTCCTGCTCCAGCTAAGAAAATGAAGAAAGCAAATTCAGCATATGGAAAATCGTAATTTAATTTCATCATAAGTATAAAAGATATCATAACTACCAACATACCAGCTGTTGCTAAACCTCTAGCACCATATTTATCAGATAAGGTACCGCTTATTGGTCCAAATAAAACAAACCCAATCATTAATGGGATCATATATATGCCTGCCCAAAGTGGTGTAACACTAAATGAATAGTCGTGTAAAGGTAACCATATGCCTTGCAGCATAACTATTAATACAATCATCAGACCACCATATGCTATACCTGAAAGTAGAGCCGCAAAAATACCTGCTGAAAACTGTCTTGATTTAAATAGCTCAAGCCTAAACATAGGATATTTAACTTTCATTTCAATAAATGGAAATGCTGCTAATAATGCAAAGCCTGAAACCATTAATCCTATAACTTTGGGGTTATACCAACCCAATGGCATGTTCTTATATGGCTCCAATGCGTAAGTTATACCTGCTAATAATAATACAATACCTAAAATAAAATCAATATTTCCATATATATCTATTTTTTCGTTTTTATTCGGTAAACTAATTTCCCTAAGAGATTTATATGACCAAATAATTCCAGCTAATCCAAATGGCACGCTAATTATAAATACGAGCCTCCAATTAATTGTTGCCAAAATACCTCCGACTATTAAACCTAAAATACTACCTAACAAGCCAGAAATTTGATTCAAGCCTAACGCTTTACCTCTTTCAGTTATTGGAAATGCGTCTGTTATTAAAGCAACACTATTTGCCATTAATAATGATCCCCCAACTGCCTGAATAACTCTAAAAGCTATTAGTTCAGATGCAGCAAAATTTCCTTTACCAAAAGTAATAGATAAAAGGACTGATCCTAATGTAAAAATTATGAATCCAAGCCTGTAAAGTTTTACTCTTCCATAAATATCTGATAGCCTTCCTATTGATACAACTAATGCAGATGTTGTAACTCCATAACCCATTAATAACCACAATAGATAATCAAAAGATGAGGGAGATAACGGATTTATATCAATACCTCTAAATATAGCCGGTAATGCAATTAATAAAACTGTAGAATTCATCATTCCTATTAATATGCCTAAAGTTGTATTAGATAGCACTGTCCATTTATATTCCATGCTTTTCACCTTAGTATATTTTTCATTTATATTTCCCACAGATACATGAATTATAGAAGTTTATAAACTTTGAAGAAAAAATAAAAATATTAATTAAAATATTTTATTTATCCTTTAGACCACCAATAAAATAGAGAATCTCCTCCACCACCAATCATTGGATTCTCTTGATAGCTTATTTGATTTTTATAAGGTATCATGTATGGTTTAATTATCCAATACATATTTTCTTGATAAGTATAAACGTACAAATAAAGATTAACAGCTATTTGCTCAGCCTCTTTATAATAAACAGCTGCTAATTCATTATTACCTGATAGAGCTGCATTATTTGCCTCTACTATCAATGTGTTTAATTCGTTGTATTCCTGAGATTCGTTAGCAAATAGATTTGCTAAATAAGTATTACCTTGTGAAGCAAAGTATTTGCTAAGATTTTCAAAATATGACACGTTCCATCCTGCTCCAGCTGGGAAGAATCCTCCTTGTAAATACATAGCATTTGTAAAGTCTGATGCTAACGGAAAGTCTGCTATCCAACCCCCAGTAAATATTGGCTGGCCATTTAATCCTGGAACCCAATAACTCATCATAGTCGACCCAGGCATATAAACTGGAGTTGCTTGTATATTGGGATCCATTTCATTTAATAATTGTGACCACATTTGAGCTCCAGTAAAATCTGTTATATCTCCGCTGAATATAACTATTGGGAATTTAACGCTTATATTATAGAAACCTGATTCTTCCATTAATTGTTTAGCATAAGTTAAGTTAAATGTTGGACAACCTGTTAATTCACTTGGAGGTACATAATATGGCAAACCGGGTATTATAACACCACAATAATAATTACCAAAATTGAAATGGTATTTTTCATTACCCAGAATATCATTTAAATATTCTGTATAGTTAAAAGCATAAGCAAAAGCTTTCCTAACCAATGGGTTTGCGAAGTAATATGATGGTATATTATATTGAGTTCCTAAAGCTTTTAAATTAGGTTGACTTATATTTGCATTAAAGACATAGAATAGCTCAGTTAAAGCCGGGAACGAATAAATTTTTGCTTGACCCTGGCTTTCTAATTGTTCTGCTAATGGTATATATTGAGTTGGTATATCCTCTAATATATCAGCTTGACCAGATGCAAACATTTCATACGCGGTATTTGGATCTTTAACCCAGTATATTATAACTGTGTCGTTTGGTTTGGGTACCCCCGGAGTACCATTAAAGTATGGATTTGGTACCATAACAATACTTTGTCCCGGTGTTAATGACTTTACCATATATGGACCCGAACCCATAGGACTCCAATCAACAACTTGGTTATAATTACCTACATTTGCCTGTTGTTCGTATTGATAAAATCCTGCTGGTGTGAAATTAATACCAGCACCTACTTGCTCTAACCATTTGGCATCCAATATACCTGTGCTTAACGGGTCAGCAAGTGCAGTAAATAATGCCTGTGGAGCGGTGGGTCTATATAAATGAAATATTACTTCATTTGTTTGATTATTATAAGTTACCGAATTCATTATCTCTTCATAGGCTTGAGTATCATTTGGCGATGAAACTATTGGGACTCCAGCTGTCACATTAGGTACTAAATATTGAGCAATTATCCAGTCAGGTGTGCCAGGAAGGCCTCCAACAAATAGTAAAGCCCTTATTATAGAATACCAAACATCGTAAGCTGTTACAGGATCTCCGTTAGAAAAGTATAAACCAGATCTTATAGGGAAAATATATTCAGTATAGTTATTTCTTATTAAACCATTTTGAATCGATGGTACTTCAGACGCAGCATATGGAATAAAAGACGTAGTATTTGATCCATTGTATAGCAATAATGTTTGATAAACGTTGGCTATAACTTCAAATCCTACTACCTCATAATCTATGTCTGGATCTAAAGAATATGGCCCTCCAGGTTGATTCTCTGCTACTTGTATTACGCCAGGATTAGGTATATTGCTTGAAAACTCAAATAATGCAAAATTAATACCATTACCTGATACAGCAACTGTTTGATATGTTGTATAATTATACGTTTGCCCTGATGATAAGTTTTTAGTAATAACTGTTAAAGATACTGCATATAATCCAGGTTGACTATATGTAACGTTAACTGGATTTAAAACAGGTAAGAAAGTTGTTTGATTTGCCATAACTGTTTGTGTTTGTCCATTACCAAAATTCCATAAATACTCATAAATTGTCATGTTTTGACCTGATGGTGGCTGTAAGAAACCTCCTAATAAATAAACTGTTTCACCTGTTGTGAAAACTGGGGCTGTTGGGTTTTTGCTTATGTTAAATGTAATTGTTGGAACAGTAACTTTTCCCAACAGATTAGAAGGTATATTTGGGGCGACAACTAATTCCAATAAACTACCGTACGAAGTTCCAATTAATCCTTTAGATGAATATAATTCATATGAAATTAAATAATGGCCCGGAAACTTATAATTCGCATTTACATATGAATTTGTTGTATTTATTATAGACCCATTTCCCAAAATTACTAATGCATATTGCCCACTTTTAACTGGAATATTAATAGATACTGAACTATTTGACAAAATAACGAGCGATGAAGGAGTTGGTGGAGATAATTGTTGCAATTGTTTAACACTAGATGTGGTTGAGGTAGATGATGTAGATGTTGAGGTAGTTGAGGTAGATGATGTAGTTGTACTTGTTGAGGTAGTTGAGGTTATGACCGTTTTCTTCTTTTGACTTACAAAGTAAGCCCCAATACCAATAATAACTATTACAACAATTATTATTGCAATTACTCCTTTTGAAACGCTTTTCATACCCTCACCTTCTCTTTAAAATATGAAGAATTCGTGCCCACTTAAATATTTTTCCACTTTATAAACACCCTAACTTTTTATGCCCTAAAGTGTTTCTTAGATGTAATTCATAGATTTGCAATTTATTGCTTTCATTTTCATCATTACATAGGTAGTGAATAAAAGTCGCCTATTCAGTTTCTAATATTTAGACCAAAGAAATACCTTCAACATATTACTTATATCTATGATTGTTATAATCTTATTTCAAAGTTTGCTTAGGATTGGGTTACATTTGTCTATGTTACTCTAGAAGAAAATTCTTTATTTAATCTTTTTAAAAATTTATGTCCCTAGAAAGGGCAAAGTTTTTGTTTTTATTATCATATTTAA
>NZ_JAWDMQ010000053.1:0-8494 GCF_046536515.1 Caldisphaera sp.
AAGCTCCTCTATTATTAATTCTATTTCTTGTTGGCTATAGGTTATCCAGTTAGCTGTAACTGATGAAGGTCTTATTGAGTGTGATTTACCTCTCCTGCTGTTCTTATGCATATATTTCCACTCCCCTTTTTTCTTATATTAAAGAATTTATTAGTTTTATTGAATTGATAAGAGTTTTGCTTAATTATTATTTTTAAAAGGTTATTTTCTATTTAACCCTTAAATCTATAAACCGCTAATACAAACTAAAATTCGGTGAAAGCTGTAATGGCCGAAAAGACCTTAGTATTGGTTAAACCCGACGGAGTTAAAAGAGGTTTGATAGGGGAAGTTATATCGAGGTTCGAAAGAAAAGGGTTAAAGATTTTAGCATTAAAAATGATAAAACTTGATAAAAGCAAAGGGGAGGAATTTTATTCTGTTCACAAAGATAAAAGCTTTTTCAAAGATCTTGTAGAGTTTATAACAAGTGGACCAATTGTTGCAATTATACTAGAAGGTGACTCAGCAATATCGGTAGTAAGGTTAATGATAGGTAGCACTGATGGTAGAAAAGCTCAACCGGGGACTATAAGGGGGGACTTCGCATTATCCATACAGGATAATGTAGTTCATGCCAGCGATTCTCAAGAAAGCTTTGAAAGAGAATACAAAGTTTTGTTTAAGGATGAAGAAATAATTACCTATTAGATTTTTTATCTAATATTTCCTTAATCTTAGAAAGTACTATATTATATTCCTTAAAACCCGAATTCTTCTTAATTTCAGCAATTTCTTTTAAAGTTAATAATTCATCATCGCTTATATAGTTTCTGAACTGGGTAATTAATTTCATTGCATGTTCTTGAGGAACATCAGTATATATTACGTCACCCTCATTGGCGTGCCTACCTATTAATATCTTACCCTCTATAGAAACTGCAACTGTAGATCCTACCTTAGCAAATTCTAAGCTTTTATCTTTATCCTTTATAGCCATAATTCTACCGAGATCTTTCCCTTTATCATTAATTAATGGGTATCCCGGCTTTATAACCCCTCCATTTACTTCAACCCCTACAATAGCAGGATTGCTCCTTCTAAATACATAACCAGGTAATATTTTAAATTTTCCAGGCCTTATCAAAGAATTTAGTTCTTTTTGTATCTCTTCTTCTTTTAGTTTCTCCCTCCATTCATTATATTCTTCTATTATATGGTAGATAATGTTGTTTTGAAAAACTTTAACATTATTATGTAATAATTCCGTCTCTGCTTCAGGTAATATTTTTACATTAAAAGCAATTATTACACCTAAAGATCTATCTTTTTTAGATGTTAAAGAAGCCTCTAATACATCTGATTTATTGACGTTACCAATATCGGCAACTCTTATAGGTATATTCATTCTTTTAAAAGCTTCAATTAAAGCTTCAAGTGTTCCTAAAGTATCAGCTTTAATTATAATTCCATTATTTTCTGCTTTAAAAATAAGCTCTTTAACTTCATTTTGTAAAACTTTACTAATTTTTTCCGCTTCTTCATAATTACTTGCCACATGGATTGAAGACCCAGCCAATGCATATTCAAGGTTTGCTGCCGCTATTCTTACACCAGCTGCAGCATAGACTTCATGAACATTAACAAATTTAGTTCCCTTGGCTCTCATATCACTTAAAGGTGATGGCATTAATAGTGACCTTACAGTTGTTATTATAGGTCCATTTTTTCCATTAAGAACTATTATATCTCCTACCCTTATTACGCCATCATAAATTATGGCATCTAATACCGTACCTAATCCTTCTACTTCTTTAACCTCTAGTATAGACCCCTTAGCTGGTCCTTCAGCAAAGACGAGCTTATTCTTTAAATATTGTTGTGTAAGACCAGCTAATACCGCTAATAAGTCTGGAACACCTTCTCCAGTTTTAGCTGACAAAGGCACTATGGCTATTGTCTTTGTGAAATCCTTAATTTTTGTATATAAATCTGATTGAAATCCTAATTCAGAAAGCTTTATTACAATTGTCCCGTAAATTATTTTTTCTAGTTCCTCCTTTGCTTTGGAAGATTGTTTTTGAAAAGAAATAGCGAAGGGTTGATCTGAAAAACTTTCCCATCCAGAAACTTTATCTATTTTATTTGCGGCTACCAAAAAAGGGACCTTTCTTGACTTTAATAAGTCTATAGCTTCAAACGTTTGGTCTTGAAGACCTTTTGTAATATCTATAACCAATATAGCAAAATCAGCTATACTTCCTCCTCTCTTCCTTAAATTTGAAAACAATTCATGCCCAGGCGTATCTATAAACAATAATCCAGGTATAGTAAGTTTAATGGGAACTATTTTTTTAAGGGGTTCAGCTATTTTTTCAATTACATCAGAAGGTACTATACTTGCTCCAATGTGTTGCGTTATTCCACCTGCTTCTCTTGCTGCTATGGCAGTACTCCTAATCTTATCTAACAATGATGTTTTTCCGTGATCTACATGACCTAACACAACTACTATTGGCTGTCTTAATTTTTTAATTTGGGATCCCTGTGATTGGATTTCACTCATTTCATTATCCCCCAATTCATAGAAACTTTTAAGGGTTTAATATAAAAATGCTCATTTTACAAAAACATGAAACTCTTTATGTAAAAGGAATTAGGGTAGTTTACAGCTGAAAGACTCGCCCTTTAGAGCGGGAGGAGGTCAGATAGATATTCGTTATTTATTATTCAAAAATGTAAAGTTTAATCTTTTAATTTACCTTGAAAGGAAAGGTTTCTACCCTTTCAAACAGACCCAAAATTTACATTAATAATATAATCAAATTTTTCAAATATTTTTTCAACTATTTTAAACTCATCTGAATCTATAATAAATAATCCATTAGTAGCATACAAAATTTCTTCGCAATCACCTATAATCTTTGTAATCTTTAATATAATGTAGTTATCATGTTTTGAAGGATAGAAGAACAGACCAAAAATATTTCCACTATAATCTAAAATAGAGTTAAAACAGGCTTCTTTTTCTTCCAAAGATGAAGCTTTTACCCCTTTTTGTTTTAAAATCGATATAATCGCCTCAGCTTTCTTCTTCGTCATATCCCTCTGGCTCAACATCAAGCTCTACCTCTCCTTCTTTAACAGAGTCATTAATGCAGTCTAACTTTTCATTGCCTATGACTTCAGCTATGAGCCCAAACCTTTTAATAATATTACATATGTTTTCCCAAGGCACAACTGCTTTTTGACCTGTTTCTGTTTCAATATATGCTAGCCTTCCATTTCTTGTTATTTTTGCTTTCATAGTCAATTTATACACACCAATTATAATACAACAAGAGTTGGCCAGATAAAGACATCTAACGTCACATTGTTTTTAATGCTTCCAGCATTTAAAAACTTTACCTAGCCTTGAAAGGCGAGGTTTATCGTTTCTTTTTTATCATATTATATTTTATCTTCGTAATTATAAAATTGTTTCTATAAGCTATTCACACCACATAGTTAAGAAGTATTTACCAGTGGTGTAGCTCTCGCCCTTCATGGCAAAAGCTTTTCGGCCCATTCATGGAATCGTAATTCTTCATTAGCTATTGATAAGTTAAATCGTAACTTAAACAAGATATAATATTAAAAACAAATAATTATGAATAGCTTATCTCTACATTAAGTTGAGCTAAAGCAGTTTTCCTTCTTTCAGCTCTTGGGTCTGGTATCATACGCCCTCTAACAGTTTTTTTCCGTCTCTCCCCATCTTTTTCTGGGTGGAATCCTGGAGGTTCTGATAAAAGCACTTTCTTTCTTACCGCTCCTGGAACTCCAGGATGCATTGGAAAGCCTGTTGCATCGCTCCCTCCTCTTATTTTAAACTTTAAGTTATCAAAACCAAGTAAGCTTCCATCAAATTCGTCCCCAATTTCCAAACCAGAAATTCTAATCATTATATCCTCTGGAACTGCTAATTGCCATGCTTTAGCTCTAAAAGCTTTTGCTTCCGCTTCATTTGCTCCTACTAATTCCCCTAATAGCTCACCACTTATCCATACTTCATTTTCTGGTACATTATCTGATTGAATAGCCTTCAATGAGACGTTTGCCTTTCCTCCCTCTTTTTTAATGGTCAACGTTAAAACTCCGGCCTCATTTAATTTAAGTTCTTCAAATAGTTTTTTACTTACTTTAGCTTTTGGTAATTCCTTTCTTTCCTGCTCTTTTGTTTTTTTCATAGCTTCATTTAATTTAAGTTCTTCATCATCAATACCTTTCACCTTAACATCTATGGTCTTATTACCTGCTCTTGGATCCGAAATCACTACCCTTAATGGTGGTCTTTCTTCAGCTGGCATTTTTTTACACCCTTTTACTCCTTCTAAAATTCATTGTTTGCTAGTTTTAAATGTTTTCATCGCTCATATTTATTAAATAGTAAAATTTAATATAAATTAAATATTCTCTTAAAGCACTCGAGGGGCCAAAATTAGCTAATCTTCGTACAATGTAACCTTTACATCAGCTTTAACCTTATCTGAAGAGAATGGTGGTATTGAATTTCCTAAGTCTATTGCTATAGATACTTGATTCCCTGTATCGTCGGTTATTTTTACTTCGGCAATATATGTTGTTTCAGGGCCTCCTGATTCGAAAACTTTCATGAGAGATTCGTAGAGCCTAGATATAGCCATTTGGAATGCAACTGGACTCGATAAATCTTCAGGTTTAAGCGATATAGAAGCAAAATTTTTCATTACTCTCCCAACCCTTGCTTCTCCCTTAAATTCTTTGTTTACTACGTTCTTTTCTCCTTCCGACACCATAATTCACCGCAATAATTATCGCATCTAAATTTAATATGTTTAATGTTTAATTTAATCTTCTTATTTTAAATTATAAAAATTTTTAGCCTGAATTATAGACTTTAGAAATCATTGAGTGGAAAAGATATGCAAGAGAAAAGAGATGAAATTATTGATAGTTTTAAACAAATCGAAATAAAGTGGCAAAAATTATGGGAAGAAAATAAAATATTTGAAGCGAACCCCGATGAAAAAAAGAAGTTTTTCATTACATTTCCATTTCCCTATATGAATGGGCTCCCTCATTTAGGAGGCGCTTTTACCATACTTAGAGTAGATATAATGGCCAGATATAAAAGGATGAAAGGATATAATGTATTATTCCCTCAAGGATGGCATGCAACAGGGGGTCCTATAGTAGCATCTGCAAAAAGAATTAAAGAAAAAGATCAGAAAAAAATAAAAGAACTAAAGGAAATGGGAGTGCCAGAAAACGTTATCAATAATTTTGAAGATCCTACTTATTGGGTATTTTACTTTACAAGTGAATGGGAAAAAGATTTAAGGAGATATGGATTAAGTATTGATTGGAGAAGAAAATTTTATACAACAAGCCTAAATCCTTATTTTAGCAAATTTGTTGAATGGCAATATTATAAGCTAAGAGACCTAAAGTACATAGCTAAAGGTAGCCATCCGGTTGTTTGGTGCCCTAAAGAAAAGAAGGCTGTTGGCGATCATGACAGGCCAGACGAATATGCAGGTATAGGTCCTGTTGATGCTACAATAATTAAATTTAAGTTAGAAGAAGACGATCTTATAATTCCTACTTTAACTTATAGACCTGAGACGATTTTTGGAGTTACAAATATATGGATAAACAAGGATTCAGTTTATAATATTGCAGAAATTGATGGAGAAAAATGGATTATAAATGATTATATGTTGGATGAGCTTTCAGATCAAAAACATGAAGTCAAGGTATTAGGAAAAATAAGAGCAAGGGAATTAATAGGCAAATACGTATTAAATCCAATAAATAATAATAGATTACCTATACTTCCAGCAAACTTCGTTATTTATGATGAAGGCACGGGAATTGTTATGAGTGTCCCTGCGCATGCGCCTTATGATTATACAGCCCTCGAGGATCTGAAAAGAAATAAAGCAATTATACAAGAATTCGGATTAAATGAAGAAGAAATAAAGAAATTAAACCCTTTAGTCATAATAAAGAGTTCCGACTTTAAAGACATACCGGCAAAGGAAATAACAAGGAAGCTAAACATAAAAAGCCAAAATGATGTAGAACTTTTAGAAAAAGCAACAAAAGAACTATACGCCAAAGAATTTTATAACGGAATAATGTACAATGTTGGTGAATATTCTAACGTTAGGGTTAATGAGGCTAGAGAAAAAATAATTGAACACCTAAAAAATGAGAAAAAGGCATTAAAAGTTTATACATTACCATCGAAGGTTTATTGCAGATGTGGAGCAAGGACTCATGTAAAATTCGTTGAAAATCAATGGTTTTTACTTTATAGCGATCAAAATTGGAAAAGTAAATCTAAGGAACTGGTAGTAAATATGAATTTCTATCCAGACTCTGCAAGAGAAGATTTTCTTAGGCTTGTAGATTGGCTTAACGACTGGGCTTTTACACATATGAACGAATTAGGTACTCCGTTACCTTGGGATAATTCATGGGTTATAGAGAGCCTCAGCGATTCGACTATATATATGGCTTATTATACCATAGCGCATTATATTCAAAACAAAATAGAACCTTCAAAATTAATTCCTGAACTCTTCGATTACATTTTTTTAGGAATAGGTAATGTAGAGGAATTATCTAAAAAAACACAAATAGATAAAGATCTGATAGAAAAAATGAGACAAGAATTTCTATATTGGTATCCGGTTGATCTTAGAATTAGTGGGAAAGACCTTATGCAGAATCATTTATTGTTCTTCATATATCATCATGCAGCAATTTTTGATAAAAGCAAATGGCCTAAAGGAATTGGGATAAATGGGTGGGTATTATTAAATGGAAAAAAGATGTCAAAAAATCAAGGGAACTTTCTGCTATTAAGGGATGCATTAAACAAATGGGGAGCTGATGTAACAAGATGGTCTGAGGTAATGGCAGGTGCCGATCCAGGATATGATGATGCTAACTTTGAAATGTCTATAGTTGATAATGCTGTAGATGAACTGAACTCATGGTTAGAATTAGTTAAAAATAATTACAATAAAGGTAGAGATTATAGGCTTAGCTTAGATGATTGGTTTGAAAGCGTAATTAATAGTACAATAAAAGAAGTTACCGAAGATATGGAACAAACAAAATTCAAGAGCGCTTTAGTTAAATCATATTATTATCTTAAAAATAAATTCAAATGGTATCTAACTAGAGCTAATACACCGAACAAACAAGTTATAAATGAATATTTAGAAAGTGTGACATTAATGATAGCACCAATAGTACCACATATAGCTGAAGAAGCGTGGCACATAATGGGTCATGAAGATCTGATTTCTATTCATCAATGGCCTTCATTTGACGAGGATAAAATTAATAAAAAATATGAAAAGGCTGAGGAATTAATAGAAAAAATAATTAAGGATGCAAAAGAGCTAATCGATCTAATAGGACAAACTAACAAAGTTTACATTATTATAGCCTCTCCGTGGAAATATGATCTATTTGATTTAGCAAAAGAATTGAATAAAAGCAATAAATCAATGAACGAATTAAAACAAAAGCTATTAGAAAATGACTTAAAGATAGAAAAAAGCAAAGTTGCTAAAGTTGTTAATATGATTTTTAAATACCCAGAGCTGATAGAGAATTATATCCCCAGGGACTTAGAGATAAAATCTATACAAGAGTCGAAAGAATTCTTAAGCAAAGAACTCAAGAAAGAAATTATAATTGAATTTGAAGAAAACTCAAAACTACCGAGAAGTGATCTGGCTCTTCCAGGAAGACCTGCCCTGTATCTGGAAAAAACACCTTAGCTATATAGGTATTAAGTAAAATCATAATCAATAGGGCTTTGGTGTTTCTAATAATTTTACAATGAAATTCGTTTTACTTAGGTGTTTGTTTATCTACTATGCATCTTTATTGACTATTTTAATTGGTACTTAATCCAATCAGGCTCATTATGCAGATAAAATACTCGCATTAAAGCAACACATTTGCTTACTAATAATACATATTAAGTTTATATTATCATTTCTGCTCTTTATACTTAATCCCTCGCCTTTACAGCAGGATCTATGGGCTGAATCCTTTCTCATGTTAATAGAAATCTTTTTATACCTATTTATTATCAACTAATCTTGTAAAGAGACTGCTGAGACATAAGGAGGGGCAAAGATTGCTTATCAACCCGATGGGGGCGATGCCCCAAGGGTTGGTGTTTGCGAAAGGGGGAAGGAAAAGGGCTGGAGATGTGACCCCCGTGCCGTTGGGGTCGAAGGAGTCCCATGACCCACCTACCACAAGTGGGTGGTTGAGGGCTAAGTCCCTATACTTGATCATGATTGAAGATAAAATGATTGAAATGAAAGTGTAGGAACAAACGGGAAGTAGAAAATGGTAAAAATAAATGAATTAATATATTCACTTAACAGCATAGCTAGGAGTGGATGGATGATTAAAGGAGTAGAACCATGTAAGGCAGAAACTGTTTCTCAACATCTTT
>NZ_JAWDMQ010000054.1:0-8310 GCF_046536515.1 Caldisphaera sp.
ATAGCTTATTAAATTCAATTTTATTTCCACTCTATTTTTACAACTGAAAGCCTCGCCCTTTAAGGCTGGATGAGAATAGATTTTTTTAAATTTAAAAACTTAAAATTGAGATAGCTACTAAAAGGGTATGCGTCACTGAAACATGAGGTACGCCTCTACCCCAACTAACAAGTGTAATATAGGAATCGCGTAGGGAAGCCTAAATCAGGGCCAAAGTATATAGATTGTGCGTCCCTACACATTAAAAACATATCCCCGAGTCCCTAGGTACGTTGCATTTGAGGTATTCTTGGGAACCACTGATCTGTTGGGAGGGGTTGCAACGAGTTTCCTTGAAGGAATAAGGTCAGCCCTATTGGTCTGTTTTGCGATACTCTTCATCGCATTAATACTCTCAGCTGTGAGGGGAAATGAAGCGAGGGAGGAAAGAGTGGAGACGGTCACAGAACTCCGTCCCTCCTGATTAGTCTGGCCTTGGTGACCAAGTGATACGACTCGCCCAAAAGGAGGCCGCTTGAGAACATCAGAAGTTTGTTAAGGGGCGTGAGCACAGTGAATGACGTAGGGGAATCCACCTTGAGGTATGCCCTCAGTAAGAAGGAGACCAACCAAAGCAGGTAAATCCATACAGATCTCTTGTAGTAGAGATCTCCTCCAGAATAGTAAAACGATACTCCTGATCCCAGCTTGACTCCCATTAGGGCTCCAGCAAGGAAGCCAAGGAGAGAGGTGATAAACAGGGGGTCCGTGAAGTCCTGAGACAACAGACCTAATCTCAGCAAGAGATAAATCGCCGGTCTGAAGAAAACCCTAAACGGTCTGTACTTCCTCCCGTAAAGGCTCCTGTAAGAGCTAAGGGTTAAGATAAGGGCCAGGAAGACCAAGTAGAGAAAGTAGGTGTTCTCGAAAGGATTGGAGATCATGATTGAAGGATAGTCGGCAGGTTATTAAAAACTGTTTTACGTTCATATTTTGAACTGAAATTTGAGGCTCAAAAGGCTAGGTTAAGACAGAGTAGTCATCAGATGTTCCATTGATTGCAGGAAGGCGCTAAGATCCTGATGTAGATTGGGAAACAGTTGGTTGGGAAGTTATTGCAAACGTATTTTCAACATTAGTTATTTATAAAGGATCTAGCACTACCAGCTTCCTGCCAATGGCAGCAGAATACATACCTACAGTAGGTAATTGGTCTCAAAGAGACGTTTATGGAGGTATTTCTCCTAACTATACTGTTTATACATTTAAAATAAGACCTAATTTAAAAGCAGCAAATGGAGATCCTATAACGGCTTATGACGTATGGTATAGCATAACTAGGGGCATGCTTTGTGCTGGAGGTATACCATCAACAGGTGGATGGCTAATAACTCAATATTTAATACCAAATTATATTCCATATACCTCTGTTGTCAAGGCACCTAACGATACTTTAGCTGCAGAAGAAATTATAAGTGCGGTAACTTATGATAACGCAACAAATACTGTTACATTCCATTTGATTGAGCCTGTTTCACCTACACTTTTCTTCATGGCATTGTCTCACACCTTAGGCGGTGGAGCAGTTTTAGATGCAAAATGGCTGGAAAGTGTTGGTGACGGTATCAATTTAACCGGTCTATATAGCAATAATCTAACCCAATTAGCAGAATCATTCTATTCTTATGAACAAACTTGCAATGCAGGTAACTACAATTTACAAGTTCAGAATAATCCTATGTCAACAGGCCCATACATGATAGCTTCCTATACGCCTGGTCAAAGCGTTGTATTAAAACCAAATCCATATTGGCCATCAAACGTGTCTGATATACCAAAGCCAAACGATACCGTTATAATATACTGGGTTAAAGATCCAGACACCGCTTATGAAATGTTCTCATCAGGGCAGGCTGATATAGTAGTAGGGTTACCTAGTAATTATATACCTTTATTAGAGAATATGGAAAGCAATGGTCAAGCAAACCTTTATACGTTCCCAACAACAGCTGAATTCTTCTTCGTGTTTACTTTAAATACGAACACTCAATTATTAAAACAAATAAATCCATCGTATAGTATACCATCATATTATTTTGCAAACCCATTGGTTAGAAAAGCTTTTGCATATGCTTTTAATTATTCAGAATACATAAATGACATAGTAGGTAATGCAAAGTATCATTTTGACTTTGGAAGCCTGTATTGTGGAGCAATAGTTAAAGGACTAAATATTTATATTCCCGAATCAAACTTAACAGGTTGCCCAACATATAATTTAACTTATGCTAAGCAATTAATGGAAGAATCAGGTTTCTATAATATAACAGTTAACTTCCCAATAATAGTATCAAGCGGTGATACTGTTGATTTTACAGCTGCAGAAATGTGGGCACAGGCATTAAACGAAATAGATCCAAATATAAATGCACAGCCATTATATGAACCATTCTCAACAATAATAAGCTATATGATACCAGGTGAAAACCCAATGGCCTTATATTACTTAGGATGGATCTCAGGATATCCCACAGCAAGTTTTGCTGCAGATTCAATATATTTAGCTAGTGGAGCTTATCCATCACCAGACGGATGGAATATAACTTATCTAAATAATTTATCAGCATATTTCAATAAAACAGGAAATACCAATGTTGGTGCTATGATTTGGCAGGAAGCTCAAGAATTTCAGGAAATGAATAATGTATTACAGGAAGCAGATGAGGCTGATTTAGCCGGCAATGTAACACAAGCAATAAGTCTTTATAAACAAGCTGAACAGATGGCAATAAATCTTTACATGTATGTATATACTATACAACAAAACGCTTATTGGGCTATAAAGCCATACATGCAAGCATATCAAGGAAATATATTAGCGTGGGAAGAAAATCCATCATTTAATGGTGCAGGAGATAGTTGGTATTTCTGGTGGTATAAATAATAAACACATCTTATTAATACAATTTGGTGTTAAGTTTATAAAATTTTATTTTTTTATTTTATTAAAAGGTGTGGTAATTGGGAAGTATAAATTTGGTTGAAAAAGTTTTTTCCAAAGATATTCAAGAACTTAATAAAAAAATTAATGCGTTTGTAACTTTTAATAAAAATGCCATAAATGAGGCCGAAGAAATTATTAAGAAAGGTATAGAACCGATACCGATAGGCATTAAAGATATAATATTTACTAAAGGTATTAGAACTACAATGGGCTCAATGCTTTACCAAAATTTTATTCCTAAGCAAGACGCATTTATAATCAAAAAAATTAAAAAATTTGGATATGTTGTTGTTGGCAAAACCAATACACATGAATTTGCATCTGGTGTAACAACAACCTCTACTATATTTGGACCAACCAAAAATCCTCATGATTTAAGTAGAATATCTGGTGGAAGCAGTGGAGGTTCTGCTGCAGCTGTATCTGCTTCAATAGTGCCAATATCTATAGGTACAGATACTGCAGGATCTATTAGGATTCCAGCATCTTTATGCGGAGTTTATGGATTTAAAACTACTTATGGGAAGATTAACATTAATGGTGTATTTCCTTTAGCTAAATCTTTTGATACTTTAGGTTTCTTTTCTAAAGACTTTAAGCAAATAATAGATGTATCAACAAGATTTGGTTTATATAAAAATTTAAAAATTAATAAAATAAGAATTGGAATTCCAAAATGGTACGAATTACCATCAGAATTAAGGGGTTATAATGAAGAACTGGTAGATAAAGTTGAGAATAAATTTTTAGATTATGTAGCAAAATTAGGTTATGATTACAGTTTTGTTGATATGCCTATAGCTCAAAAATATGTTTGGAAAAATTATCCTATAATAAGGTATTCTGAGGCTACATCAGTTCATATAAATAATAAAGATAAATGGGATCAATATTTTCCCGATGTAAGAAGATTGCTCGAAAAAGGATTAGAATATAAGGCTGTTGATTATTTAGAAGCATTAACTCATAAAAATGAAGTTAAGCTGGAATTAAACAAAATTTCCAAAGAATTTGATGTTCTATTAACTCCAACAACTCCTATACCTGCGCCAACTATTGATGAAGTTTCGGGAAAGGAGGACGGAATAATAAGAACTATTTTAACATATTATACAGTATATTCTTCTTATGCTGATGCTCCAACAATTTCTATACCGGCATTAAAAATAGAAAATTTACCTGTTGGGGTGCAATTAATAGGGGGTTACAATAATGACAGCAAATTGTTAAGTATAGCAGGCGCATTTCCTGTTTCATTGTAATTAAAAGGGCAAAAACAGTATTTTTGATGCAGTATTATTTTATAATTAAAATTATTAATTTTAAAAACATAAATAATTAGTGTTTAATTAAATTTTTATAATCTATTTTTTAAACGAAGATTTAATTTTATCTCTTGTCTCCTTTCTTGCCGCAAAAGCTGCAATTGTAGAAGAACCGGCATAAATGTAGGGATTGAATTTAGCAGATGATATTAATGATTTAATTTGTTCTACAGCTAAACTATCGTTCTTGCTTATTTTAATAGCTATATCTTTAACCTTTGACTTTAAAGATTCAATGTTTTCCACAACATCATTAATGAAACCATATTTAATTGCTTCCTCAGCCGTTATCAATTCTCCTGTTAAACCTAAATATGATACAGCTTTAGAATTGGCCATCATAAAACCAACTGTAGAAGTTATTGGTGGTATTAAACCCCATTTAACAGCTGTAACGCCCAATTTAGCAGATTTTACTGCATAGGCCATGTCAGCAGCATATATTAAATCGAATCCTGCTCCAATAGCATATCCATTAATGGCTGCAATAACAGGTACTCTACAATCTAAAATAGCTTTGATGACTCCACCTAATCCTTTATATAGATAATTCCAAGATTTTTCTACATCTTCTAAATTTGAAATTTCATTTAAATCAACACCTGAAGTGAAGTACTTTTCCCCTGCTCCCATTATAGCAACTGATTTTACATTTTCATCTTCACATGAATTCTCAATAGCATCTTTTAAATCAAACATATCTTTACTTCCTAAAGCATTTGCATATTTTTCTCTATTAATAATAATCCAAACTAGAGGATAATCCTTTTCAATTTTAATGCTTACATTTTCACTCATACTAATTACCTACAATATAATTAAGTAAAATCACTAATATTTACGTTTTCTTAATATTTTTTTAACAAACCTCTTCTTTTAAGGTGATAAAGTTTTTAAATGTTGAAAGCATTAAAAAGATTGTGATATTAGATGCCTTTATCTGGTCAACTATTAAAGGATGAGGAGTGGGAGCCGACTCTTACTCCCACAATACCAGATGAAGGCATCTACGAAGTAAAGTTTAATAACATGAGGAGTAATGTGGTTCGTTTACTACCAAACGGTTTTCAGGAAAGGAAACTTAGAAAATTATCAAATCTTTCTGCTAAACTCTTTAATGAGCTTAATTATGAAAGAAGGCAACAATATTTTAAAGAAAGAAAAATAGATTTTAAAGAAACATGGAATAAATTTTATGAAAAATATAAAAAGTATTTAGGAGTTAACGCTCAAGCAGTTATGCAGAAGAATAATGAAGCTTGGTCATCTTTCTTTTCTTTAATAAAGAAAAAAGGAAAACTACAAAATCGTATGAAGCATATAAAACCACCAGGATATTGGATTGATAAAGATACTAGAAGGAGAAGGCTTTTACTTGTTATTAGACAAGATAGATATGAAATAGATGGAGTTAATCATAAAATTATTCTAAAAGATTTCAAAATGGAAATCAATTTTGCTGGTAGGTTAAGGTGGTACGGTAAGCAAGGTAGGCTGGAAATATACTATGATGAGACTGAAAATGCATGGTATGCCTCAATACCTGTTGAAGTAGGTGTTGAAATAACTAAAAAAGGTAAAAAAAGTAAATATATTATAAGGGGAGAAATAAACTTAATAAAAATTAATGAGACTAAAGGAAATAAATTATCTTCAATTGATTTAGGTATAAATAATTTGGCTAGCGTTTTAATAGATGATGGTACATGGCTTGTTTATAAAGGTATAAGGACAAAAGAAGATTATTTTTATTTTCAGAAAAAGATTTCTGAAGTTCAATCTTTATCGGATAAAGCTAAAAACATTAATGAGTATGAAGCTTATGAAGAATTAAAAAGAGAAAAGAAAAGACTTTTTAAGAAATTAATGAGAAGACTTTTGCATTTATATAGGAACTTTGCTTCCCATTTAATAAAGGAACTATGGGAAAAAGGTGTTTCAACCATTTACTTAGGTTACCCATTTAACATTGCTCAGGAAAAGGGAAACAAATTTACGGTAAACATGTGGTCTTACCATAAATTAATTGATGCAATAGAACTTAAAGCACAAGAATATGGCATTAAAGTATATGAAGTTATAGAATATAATACGTCCAGATACTGTGCTTATCATAATGTAGAAGTTAAAAGAAATCCTAGAGGAGTCATTAATTGTCCATTAAAACATAAACTTCATTCTGATTTAAATGGGGCTTTAAACATATTAAAGAAAGCAACAGGTAAAGTCTTATCATCAATAAAGAAACCCTTATCTTTTATTGTAGAACATAACAGAGTAGCACCCGTAAAAGGGGTGTAACCCTTAAGACCTCAGGGAACTCTCGCCCTTCAGGGCTGGGAGGAGGTCAGGAATGTCATGCTAGGAAGCTACGATAATAATGGTAAGCCATGGGCATATTATGAAACCATAGGAGGGGGAAGCGGTGCTAGAGTTCGGCCTTCATTGTGATTAATAGTTACTTTTAATGACTATTAATCACAAGGCCTCATCACTCTTCTTCTCCTCCCCACGCCTAGGTTAGGGAGTATGGACTCCCAGCCACGACGTGGGAAGTTTCATTGGGTGCCTTCCTCCACCTCTCGACTGCTCATTGACTTCATTGTGGCACCTTCCGATTTAATGACAACGGAAAAGTTTATAAATTTTTCTGTAATTAATATCATATGGTTCAAGTTACATTTCACTCAAAAATATCATCAATGGCTCATGACAAATATGGAGACCCAAAATACGCAATATATGTTCCAAAGAGCGTTCATGAGAAGATTAAGGGCTTATTAGACAGAGAGGAGATTGTAGTTGTTATCCTACCAGATGATGAGGAATAAGCTTATGGGCTCTAAGGAAGCAATTGATAACTTCCAATTTGTTACACGGAAAATAGAGTTTGATGAGTTAGATAAGGTAACTAGAATTGCTTATTATTACTCAAAGGGTGTAAAGGCTGGAATTAACCTATAAGGAGTTTCCCTAAACGATGCTGTTAAGGAGTTGTATAAGATCATTCCTTACTCCTTTTATGCTGAAACTGCTTATAAACAAGCCTTAGCATTGGTTGAGAATAAAGGGAGTAAGATTGAGATTAGAAAGAAGTGGATCGCTTGTAGGGGGAATAAAAGCGATAAAGGCAATAGGGGGATAAAATTTCACGTTTTAGAAGACCACGTGTTAATTAAGGTTAAAGACCCTTGGGGTAAGTGGATTTATGGGAGAGCTTATTTTGGCAGGGAGTACTTACCACTACTTCATGAGTTAGAAGAGTTATCTAAAAGAAAGGTGGAGGGTTATGGTGCAGTAATTTCCTTAAAGGAAAAACCAATGATTCACCTTCAAATCCCACTCTGGTTGTACTTAAAGTACTTCTCTTCACCAAAACCTAATGGCTATGGTTTGTTTGCTGGTTTTGATTTGAATAGTGATAGGTTGAACGCTGTTGTAATTAACAAGGAGGGTAAAATTATTACTTTGAAAACTTGGTGGTATTCTGAAGTTGTTTCCCACGGTTTTTCTAAAAGCTATGGCTTTGAGGTTAAACGCTCTTTTACAAGCCCTTAGTTTCCTATCAAAGGTTGGCGTTGATTATGTAGCTTTAGAGGATTTATTTCTAGTTAAGAGGAGGAAGTTCACCACGAGTAAAAGCGGTAATAGGAAGATAACGCGTTTTGCTAAGAAGCATTTGCTAATCCACGGTGTTATTAAATCTTTAAGGTTGGGTTTTAACGTTATTCTAGTTAATCCAAAGGGTACTACCAACTCGGAAGAGCATGAAAAGGTAGTGAGGGAGAAGGGTTTTGATAGGCATACAGCCTCGGCTTACTTAATAGCATTAAGGGATTAGAAGTAATTAAAAATAACTAGTAATTACGTAAAAATGTTACAGACCAAACGGAGATGGTGTTTCTGGTGTGCATACTAATATGACGAATACAATGAATACCCCAATAGAAATAACAGAATCTACTTATCCAATGTTTTTCACCTCATATAAAATAAGGGAAG
>NZ_JAWDMQ010000055.1:0-8206 GCF_046536515.1 Caldisphaera sp.
ACACCAGCCAATAAACCTTTGTTAAGGATCGCACGAAGAGACCTTCTATAGCAAAGACTTTGAATGCACTGGTGACGATAACCCTTAGTGGAACCTTTTCTACACAAATTTGTGTAGAAAAGTGTTGTTCAAGGGCACTGTTACAAGGATTTGTGTAAAGCCTGTGTGAATGCCCATGCCGTTTCTATGAGTGTATAACTATATATAGTAAAAAGGTTAGGAAAGGATAGTTTTTTAACCCATGAGTGGCATGGACAGTAGCATGAGTCTAACCTTATGGTATCGTGCGAGTGCCCTTGGGTTCATGAAAAGGGAACATTATCTCCTATTAACTGTCAAACTTTTGACACCAAAACCCTATATATAATTAAGATTCTTAAAAATTGCCCCAAAATCTGGGGAAAAATTAACCTATTAAACCAAGTGTCAAAATTGCACTTTACAAAATCAATGGCAGCCTTGCTCCTTCTAAGGCTGAATAAAAGCTTAAAAACCTAAACACAACATTATCTTATGATTTTTTGGCTATGATTAGCATCATTCTGGCTGGTATGTATGGAACCCACGTGTAAGTATTTAGTATCTTTTCCAGCGAAACTCCAGTCTTCTTCGCTAAGTATTATTAATATCACCTAAAGAGATTTTTAGTTTATAATAACTATTTATTTTCATTTAGTAAAGTTTCCATGTCTTCTAATGAATTTTCTATAAAGTTTTCTAAGACTTGCTTTAATTCAAAAAGTCTCTTGCTTATTCTTTTATATTTGTTATAGCTTTCTATGTCTAAATTATTCCCTAAATATATTGAAACAGTATGACCATTTTCCTTGCATTTCAAATAATAATAATAGTATTGCTTTCCGCTACCCCCTTTAACCCATGTGTATTCTAGGCCGCAGCTCTTTTGTTTTTCATAAAAATCTATTGCTTCTCTTATTTCTCGGCTTTCTAATGCAATTTTTAGTTCATTTAAAGTCTTCTTTATTTCTTCAAGTTTTGATAAAGCTTTTTCAATATCATAAAGCTTGATTTGTTTACTTTTTCCTTTCTTTTCTTCGGTTTGTTTGCTCATAAATTCACCATATTTTATAGTTAGGTAGAAAAATTTAAATATTTATACCTAACTAAAGGTGGCAATGAGCGTATCCTTATTCTGAATGATAACAACTATACTAGTTATGCTAGGGTATTACTAAAGTATTACAGTTTAATGTGTTAGGTACATAAAATAAGGAGTTATATACCTAACTCAGCATTAGAAAAAATGATAATTATAGTATCTATAAATATGAATGCATTATTATTTATTGCATCTGCAATTAAATTTAAATATCATATATATGGCTTCTTTACCTATAGCAAAGCCTTCAATTCATGAAAAGTGAAAAGCATGATTTCTCTTTTTTAAGGCTTTTGTTATATTTTATAGTTGTACTAATTTACTTTATTCTATTGGGATACAACAATTTTTCTCTTAATTTCAAATAATAGTGGAAATATTTTTCAATATTTTCTTTATTCTAAATATTTTAAGATATAATTAATTTTTGTGAAAGCTATTATTTAATATTTGGGTTATAAATTCGTTTCTAAATAATTAAAATTTCTTTTAGGCTTGAAAAGCTTAAATTATAATTTTGCTTCATAATTTATTACTAAGGGATAAACATACGAAGATTAAACTAAAATAAGAAGTTATCAATTTTCTTAATGTTGATTAGCATAAAAAGCCAGTACTTACAAATTCGTAAATTATTTCATGGAATCTCTAGATTATCTAGATTAATAGAGCTACCAATAAACTCAGCTAAATCATAAAGGATTTAGTTAGCTTAATTAGTCTAAATAGATTTGCAATTTAATCAGTCCGTATTACGAATTTTTTAATTTTTTAAAACAAATTTTTACCCAACGAGTCAAGGACTCTGAAGCTGACCTCTTCCCCGCCCTGAAGGGCGGGAATTCCCTGAGGTCTTAAGGGTTACACCCCTTTTACGGGTGCTACTCTGTTATGATCTACAATAAAAGATAGGGGTTTCTTTATTGTTGATAAGACTTTACCTGTTGCTTTCTTTAATATGTTTAAAGCCCCATTTAAATCAGAATGAAGTTTATGTTTTAATGGACAATTAATGACTCCTCTAGGATTTCTTTTAACTTCTACATTATGATAAGCACAGTATCTGGACGTATTATATTCTATAACTTCATATACTTTAATGCCATATTCTTGCGCTTTAAGTTCAATTGTATCAATTAATTTGCGATAAGACCACATGTTTACTGTGAATTTGTTACCCTTTTCTTGTGCAATGTTAAATGGATAACCTAAATAAATGGTTGAAACACCTATTTCATGTAACTTATTCATTAGGTGAAAAGCGAAGTTCCTATACAAGTGAAGAAGCCTTCTCATTAATTTCTTAAAAAGCCTTTTCTTCTCTTTTAATAATTCATCATATGCTTCATATTCATCAATGTTTTTTGTCTTATCTGCTAAGGATTGTATTTGCGCTATCTTATTCTCTAAGTAGAAGTAATCCTCCTTAGTTTTAACACCTTTGTAAAGAAACCAAGTGCCATCGTTTAATACTACGCTTGCCAAATTATTTATGCCTAAGTCAATTGAAGCTACTTTATTACCTTTAGGTGATTCAACTCTAATTTTTTTCCTTTCACCATAAATAATATACTTGCTCTCCTTTCCAGTTTTAGTTTTCTCAACACCTACTTCAACAGGTATTGAGGCATACCATGCATTTTCAGTCTCATCATAGTATATCTCCAGCCTACCTTGTTTACCATACCATCTAAGTCTACCAGCAAAATCTATTTCTAGGTTGAAGTCCTTTAGGACTAACTTGCAGTTTTGCTCATTTATAACATATCTATCTTGTCTAACAACAAGTAAAAGCTTTCTCTTTTTAGTATCTTTATCAATCCAATATCCTGGTGGTTTTATATGTTTAATATGTTTTGGTAGTTTTCCTTTTTTCTTTATTAAAGAAAAGAAAGATGACCAAGCTTCATTATTCTTCTGCATAACTGCTTGAGCGTTAACTTTTAGCTCTTCCTTATAATTATTATAATACTTGTCCCATGTCCCCTTAAAGTCAACTTTCTTTTCATGAAAGAACTGTTGCCTTCTCTCATAGTTCAACTGGTTGAAAAGTTTTGCTGATATATTAGCTAACTTCTTTAGTTTCCTTTCTTGGTAGCCATTTAAAAGAAGACGTACTACATTTGTTCTCTTATTTGTATAATTAACTTCGTAGATACCTTCATCTGGTATTGCGGGAGAAATCGGCTCCCGCTCCTCATGCCTTAAGAGTTGACCAGACGAAGGCATCTGGAGAGCATCTCAAATAGAAATAGTATTTTTGATTTAAAAAATTTTATTCCGCCCCTAGAAGGGGCGAGATTTGTTGTTTCTTTATCACTTATAAAATGAAAAGTGAAGGATCGGTAACAACTACAAGAAACTAAAATATAGTGAACTAGGTAGTAAGTTGGTTTTATTTCATATTTCAATAGAAAACAAAGTGGATTAGTAATATGCGTCTAATGTTGGTTATATGAAGTTAGTAAAGATACTCAGCTAACATGTTATAACTTCGTATTATCAATTTCAAAGCGTATCCAGCAAGAGCTTTAGTCCTTTACAAAATTATTATCTCATCAATAACATGTTAGAAGCTTTGTGAGTCTATGTTTAGATTGCTAATATGCTAAGCAGCTAATATTTCGTCTCATAAGTTTTTTGGTCTGAGTTAACTTAAGAAGGTTATAGGAGTAAAAGTTTAAGGAGACTAAACTATAAACACTTCGGTAACTTGTCAGCAATAGTTTCTTGTATAGAAGGGACTACCTTAAGATATAAAGAAATAAATAGTAGCGGCTAAGACAGTAACTAGTCTAGGATTAGCTAAGTTACAGTAAAATGTTTTTGCTAAAAGTCTTATAGTTTAGCTTTTAAACCTTTTAGTCTGGCCTTAAACAAAGTTAGATGATAAGATATGACAGGCACCGAAGCCAAAGCTGGCAATTTAAAAAATGTAAAAGAAAACATAGAAAGAATGAAAAATGATTTAATTAAGATCAAGAGTCAGCATTCACAAGCACTTAGATTAGCCTCTTTAGTTTTTGTACTAACAGCTATAGCTGACGTTCTTTTACACAATAGATTTGATGATCTAATACAGCTCATAGTGTTTATACCGCTTTTAATTGCTTTTTCCCGTAGAATTTCTGCTGATATGGATCTTATATCTATGATATATTACATGGTGGAGAATTCTGTAATTTTAAAAAGTCTCAAGGAAGCTGACTCTAAAGAATATGCAGGTCTACGCTCAATGCTTGATTTACTGTACGATGATATAGGCAAAACACTTATGAAGGATTTTAGAATCAGATTACAAATATTCTATAGCTTTGAGTTCATTGGATTATTAAATTTTGTTTTTATTTTGACAACACAATTTGAGCATTTATCTATACAATTGCAACAGTTAGTGAGTAGCTTTGTTGTAGTTTTACCAATATCCATATCAATTATAATAGGGATAGGAGAATGGAATATAAGTTCAATACTAAGAGAATCAATGAATCTCGATTGTGTTACTAATTGGTTAGAGATTCTTAAGGGTATTAGGGCAATATTATTAATGGTATCTATATTATCTTTGTTCTTATTGATAATCTTGTTATATTACTCACCTATTTTATTAACTCCAAATACTCGAGGCGAATTAATATTTTTTACATCATTGGCTTTTGGTTTCGTCTTCTCCTTTTTGGCAGTTATCATATACTTATTAATCATAATGGTATTATATAAGGACCTTATATATCTAGGGTGTTTATTTGTACTATCAAGATCAAATACAATATCAGAACATGCTCCATGATTCAACCAGTCTGCACTTATTTTTTGATTAGGAAGTAAATGTTAATAGTCTCTCTGTAAAACAAGATTATTGACTTTATTTTAAACTTTTTTAATCAATTTTGAGAACAAACTTATTCTTAGCCTTAAGCTTTAGGCATTACCAGAGATGCTCTAAGAACTTAGAGTTCTTTCTTAATTAAAATTGGAACTTTTATTAGGATTTATAAGTTAAGTTCTTGAGTCTCTAAGCGTCAAGTAGCTAGTTAATAGTTATTAAATCAAAGCAAAACTCGAGTTTTATCTAACTATCTAATTATTACAATAAGGTTAAATTTTGTATTAGTGCGTTATTCACTTGACAGTTAGTTAATCTATTGCAATAACTTTTCTGTTTGTCCCTAGATTTCATCTCATTAGTTTACTTTTACTAGTAACACATAGGAACCTCCACGGTCCATAATGAAGTGGTATCATTATGGGTTCATGGACTACTGTGAATATTAAGGGATCTATCTGAGGATTTAGGATAAAACTTCACAACTGATAGAATATTTCATATGTAGCTCTTCTGTTACAAATTTCAGATGCTCTTTTCCTCTGAATATAAACACGTTATAGCCTTTCTCCACAAGTTCTCCTGCCCTCTCTACGACCTTGGAATCCCTAAACGGTGCATTGATTTTATTAACGAATAATGAAGCACAAATAATTGGTATGGCATAGATGATGGCTAAGAATATGAAAATGGATAAGACCATATGAGACGTTGGCAAGCGTGACAAGGCGTAACCTTTAAATTATATACTGCGAAAACTTGTTATTTAAACTAAAGCTTATGACAGGGAGAGTAACTCCTTCAACTTCAATGAGGATATACTGCCCAAGGTCTTAGATCTTAATTTGATGATTAACAAGATCTAGGTTCTGGGATCCAATTAACAAGCAACTTAACCCATAAAGATGTTGCTTAGGGTTATTTTTAAAAAATTATTTTAAAATAGAACTGTTCTTAGTAGACATACAATATGGTGACAGTTTGCGTAGCGCCACTAAACACGTTAGTGTTTCCAATAGTAATGGTCACTGTGCCTGGGAGTACTGGGAAGAGCACGGTGCCGCCTGTCCCAACTGATATCTCGCCACTACTGTATGACCCACCATTATATGCACCTGAGACCTCCACGTAAGTGTTTGACGTTGTTGAGGAAAGGACTTCAACCTCTACGTACCCAGCGTATGAGATATAGTAACTAAGGCTGGAGTTCTGGCCAGCTGGTTCATTTACAGTCTGATCGTTAGCAAGTGTTGTTGAGTTCTCAAGGTTCACGATCGAGAGCAATGAATAGTAATTTGAGGGTGTTACAGTCTCAGTTGTCGTCACGTAGCTCATGGCGGTCACAGTAGCTGGCACTGTCATTGTAGTTGTTGAGGTTGTAGTTGTAGTTATGGGCACTGTCATTGTAGTTGTTGAGGTTGTAGTTGTAGTTATGATAACTGGTTCTGTCGACTTTATATAGAAGGCGCCTGCTATAGCAATGGCAACTACGAAAAGGACTATGAACACTACTGCAATCCATTTCCAAGAAGAAGTATTTTGTGACATATTTTACACCCAATTTTCTAAAGGATTCTTTAGTATAAAAACTTTGCTATTTGAAATATCTCATAAAGTTAAAGGATCTTACATAAGTTAAGGTCATTTCAAAGCAGCTAATTCATGAGGTCATCCTATCTTATCGAAATAGACTAAGTATTATGCTGGGTAGTTTTATTAAATTTTTGTTGTAATAATTATTCTTTCAAAAATAAAGTGTTTTTATCTTTTTCTAAAGGCTATTATTAAGGTTATAACAAGCACTACAGCTAAAATTACTATAACTGCCAACATGGCAAACAATGTAAGTGATGCATTTATTGTTTGTGTAACTGTTGATGTTACTGTTGTAGTGATAGGCACATTTGATATAGTAATAATTGTTGTGATAGAAGTTAAGGATGTTGTACTTGTTACTGTCATTGCCGTGGTTGTTGTAGATGTTATAGTGCTCATTATTATAGCTGTTTGAGTCACGGTATTCGTTGTTATTACTGTCTGCGTGGAAGTTAAAGTTACTGGAACTATATTTGAAAGACCCTTAGTATCAACATAGATCAAAGCCCAATTAGCATAAGAATCCCCATTAATAGCATCTGTTCCAAATATGTAATACCCAGAGCTTAATGGCATAAAGTAATTGCCGAGACTTAGGGTAAATGATGCAAACTGACCTGTATTAATATCATATGCCCTACCATTGAGTGTATTATCGACAGAATTATAAGTAACAGTAATATTTATTATATCACCTGGCCTTGGTTGAAAAGAACCTGTTCCAATACCATCCCAGCCTGACCGGGATGAGCCTAGAGTTGGTGAAGGTTTTGGAATAATGCTTGGGTTAGAACCATTAGTATTAGTAACTATCCACACATTCCATTGTCCAGTAGCGCCACTCGATGTATTTCCAAATTGCCAATATGGATCCCATTCAACTAAAATATATGGTGTTGAGCTCTGTGGTAGCATTACATCACCCGATACTGGTGAATAATTATGTACCAGAGCGGTGGCTGTGTATGGTATGGAATAGTTGTTCTGAGGCTCAATGCCCCATATAGCTGTTTTTATAAATAAATATATAGCAAAACCATCACCAACAGGTGATAATCCTTTAGAATAAGTTCCAAGTAAAGATATAGCAACATTACCCCCTAAATAATATTCTTGCCAGAACATAGAACCAGAAGTTTGTCTCTGTGCAGGTGTTAATTCTAGCACAGGCTGATTACTACTTATTCCTCCAGCTGACCAGTAATTGCTAGCTTTCGAAGTTCCGTAATAGGTAGGCCAGAAGCTTATTGGGATGCTATTATTATCTCCTTGGAATACTATAGGTACATTAATACCACTCAACATATTAATCATAACAATGTTGTTGGGTGCACTGCTTTGACTTGATATAATTAGACCAGAAGCCAGAACTAATGATAAGGCTGCAATGATTATTATTGTAGTCAAAAATCTGCTTAACTTAACCATGTAAGATCCCGGTATATAATGCTTTTAACTTATATTTAAGCTTTATCAATAGTAAAAATACTTGATAATATCATTTAAATCTAATTTTTTATTTGTTAAATAGCTAATAATATTTTGAGCTGAGAGAATTCTTATTCTTCAATTTTTTGTTTAAAGCAAAATTAATTTCATTAAATTTACAAAGCTCATATTTCTTTGTTTTTATTCTCTAGTTTCCATACATCAAGAAGTTTTTT
>NZ_JAWDMQ010000056.1:0-8195 GCF_046536515.1 Caldisphaera sp.
CATTGACTATATTAACGGGATAATATATAATTAAGCACAGTATTAAGTCGAGATTGCTGTAAGAAGGTGACTGCAGGACAAACCCCTCACACCTTTTACCATACATACAGCGTTTGAGAATCAAACAACGTTTTAGATTTATAAAAATCCTTAGGTCTATTCTTTAGGTTTAGCTGTATAGATGTCCGTACCCTTCCAAAATTCGCCTATCTTTAGCTTTAATTCCTTAAGCATCCTTTGCTTATTTCTGCATGTGACTTGGGTATCGATTTTGTACTCACCAACCACTAATCCGTCCTGATGCCTAGCTGTGCACCCACGCTCGAAGACGTCATGTTTAGCGATCCAGGCTTTTATTTGTTCAAGCTGGCTTTGGCTATTCCGGTCTTGGTCCTCTGATTTAGGCTTGCATGCCTGATTATTCTTATCTAATGGCATTATGGCTATGGTTGCGTACCTAACATCGTTTGGCCTAATTACTATGCTCTTCTCCCAGTTAGTCCACGTAACATCACGATAACTCCACGTAACATCTTGCCAATCATGGTACTCATTACTAGGCGCATGGTATTCGTCAGGACGTTTAACAGGCCACTCAGTGATCTTGATCTGAAACGTGCAGTCCTCAGCTGCAACAAAGCCACTGTTCCTAACACTAAGCCTTAAGTAACCGATATTTTGAGTATCCGTTTTTTGTATTTGTAACTGATCTTGACACATGCACGGCGGTGAATAAGTAGAGAGTATAGGTTTTCTACTATCTTCTTCTCTAGGAACTTCAATTCTTAGGATCGGAACGGCCACATAACTATTGTAAATGAAAGGTGCTATGGTAACAATAGCTATAAGAACGCCTGTGAATATATTAGGTCCAACCTCTTTAGCTAGATAAACATCAACTCCAATAAGAGCAAGGAATGAAATAATCCAAATTAAAAAACGCCGGAAATAGGTGTCAATAAACCAATCCTTGATGTTCTGCAACCTTTCCTGTAGAGAGGTAACCATTCACAAACCCCGTTCAAGCTCAAAGATTTAATGTTTATGACGAGGTTTTAAGTTTTATGATGAGTTAACAGGTCTTCGATGAGTTTATCATCCTCTGTTACTTTGCTCCTTTCACGAACAAATAGTCTAGTCGTAAAAGCTTTTCATGTATTAATAACCTAGAGCCGACTGGGAAGTTAACATAGACATTGACTTGATAATTGTCACTTATGATTGTTCAAGAGCTTTGGACAAAACCAAGATAATGCCTAACACATAATATTCCCATAGTATTTTTTGAGACCTGTTAAGCTTAGAGCGGCCAAAACAGATGCTTCAAACACTTAGCTTTGTGGTTTTAAATTAGTTCAGCGTCAAAAGAGCGCTCGAGTGAAAGAAGGATTGAAGATATAAATATAAGTCTACTGATAGAATTACTTTATTATAAATAGTATGAATTGTGTAAGCCGGTCTAAAATTAAAATAAATTGACATTCCTAATGTAAGACTCGTTAATATTATTATAACTTAGTGCCACTTTTTGAATTTGCATAAATTATTTTGTATATTATTCAAGTCATTTTCACTTTCTCTAAATCATACACATTAGTATCCAACTAGCAGTTAACTCTGCCTAAAGTCTTGAGGTTCATATTATTCCATGAGGCAAAGCATAGCCTTATTACGTGTGACAGAGCTGGTTGAAGCGGAATGGCAACCAATTTTTGGACTCTTGACAAAATTATTATAGTGAGCAGTAGTTGCAGACGACTCTTGTAACTTCTGCGTCGTTTCTACACAAGTAGAAATACTTCCATAGTTCTATGTACCACTAGAAATTGTCCAAAGTAGCACAAATGAAGAAAAGCAATAGAAATTTCATAAAATATCTTGTAAGATTTCTCTTAACTCATATAACTTTTTGCCTAAAGCTTTGGCATTATCATATTTTTCTTTATCTATGTTATTTTCCAGGTATTTAGAAACAATATGCCTATTTTCACTATTAATTTCAAGAGCCTTAATTTTACCTTCTCTAATCCACTTAATTACGCCACTCCTACTCATGCTAAATATCTCAGCAACCTCTCTAGGCATTAAGTCCAAACATTAATTAAAAATAACTAAAAGTATTTAAAAGTTACGCTAAAAAAACATTATAATCTTTAAAAAATATCAAAACTTTTATTTTAGAACTAGAATTTTTTAGCAGGTGGTAAAAGTGAACGACCTAATCTCCATTATTTTAGGAATAATACAAGGAACTGCTGAGTGGTTGCCTATAAGTAGTAAAACACAGGAACTTATTGCATCCCACTATTTGCTAGGCTTAAACGTAAGCACTGCTTACACCTTTGGTTTATTTATGGAATTAGGATCAATTGGCTCTGCACTAATTTATTTCAGGCACGACGTTAAGAGAGTTTTATATGATAAATTTCTCTTAAAATTTTTGGTCGTGGTAACCAATATTCACTGGGCTGATAGGAGTTCCTCTCTATATAATTTCGGATAAACTACTTCAAAACGCGTATAACCTTTCAATTCCGATGATACTTTTAGGAATAGCATTAATAGCCGATGGAATTTACATTAGGTACTCAAGATCTAGAACGAGAGAATTTAAGAACTTATCCACAAAGGAAATGATATTAATAGGCATAGCACAAGGAATTGCCGCACTACCCGGAGTGAGTAGGTCAGGGATGACTGTTTCGACAATGCTAGTTTTAGGAATAAATCCTGAAGACACATTTCACTACTCTTACTTAGCTTATATACCGGCAGCAATAGGCGCAGTAGGAGCTACTCTTCTCTTTACAAGGCACAACGTCAATTATGTGGTATCATTAATTGGCATTAATGGAATAGTTCTTACGGTGATTTCAGCCTTGCTTACTGGTCTTGTTGTAATAAGCTTTCTCCTAAAAATTGCTAAGACTAAGAAGGTTTACCTAATTGACTTCATGTTGGGAGCAATAGCTATTCTAGTTAGCGTGTTAGGGTTAATATTGGGCTAAAAGGCTCTTGATATATTTCTATTTAGAACCTATAGTTGCAAAATATTACGGCTCAATTGACGGAATAATAGCGCTTCTAATAAACTTTCTTAGAGAACAATTAACTTTCTCACTAGTTCCATTTTAAAATTAAGATTTAATTAAATGCATAGCGGTAGGAGGTGCAACTTCTATGGATTAGGTTTCTATGTAGGTGTTTTAAAATACTAATACGGAATAAGCGTGATGATTAATGGTGGCATCCTTACTCTCACACTTTTATGCTCCCCTTAATTCTCTCTCTTTAGAAGCTTCATATAAAGTATTCCGCTCATAGCTTGAAATATTCCACCTATAAATAATGGTATTGGAAGATCTATTTCCATTAGATATCCACTAAGTCCAGAACTCATTTGCGAAGCTCTAGTTGCTATACCTTCTGACCTCCTCCCCGCCCTAGAGGGCGAGGGTTCCTGCAAGGGCGGGGAGGTTTGGGACTACATCCCCTCTTCCCGAGGGTTCAATACCAGGCTGGGTCTCCAGCCCGTTACCCCTATCCCAGACGGGACTCGGGGTTATGAGTATGTTGAACGCCCCCACTAGGTCTGCATTGAACGCTTTGTCTAACTTGGTGCATTTGAATAGCCCACGCTTAATTCTTTTCCCACATCCCTCGCCGTGGATTGGGCACTTAGACGATGTATATGCCTCATCTACGTAGACTACTGTTATCCCATACTCCTCTGCAACCTCGTAGATTCTCCTCAGTAGGTAGCCGTACGTCCAAACGTGGACGTTGCTGAAGTTCCCATTCTCCTGTGCAATGTACTTAGGATAACCGACCTTGATGACTGAGACCCCAACACTGTGCAACCATTCAATTGCTTTCCTAACCCTTGAGTCAATATAGGCTTTGACCTGCCTCTTCCACTTGGAGTACATGAACCTAAGCCTCCTAGATGTCTTCAAGCCATACTTGTTCAGCGTTGACTGATACTCGGCAATCCTCATCCTCCAGTAGTGGGACATCACTTTAAGCGGTCTACCATTAACAAGCTTTGTCAAACCGTTCTCAACGTATACAGCCATCAAGTTATTAATGCCGATATCGATGCCTGCTACTATATTGCCTCTCGGCTTCCTCGGAACGCTAGCCCAAACCCCTCTAACAGCTTTTTCGCTTACATCAAATGATATGTGAGCATACCACTTACCCCTGTCTTGGTCATAGCGTATCTCCAGCCTGCCCTGCTCTCCCTTCAGATGTATTAAGCCTTTGTACCTCAGTTCAATCCTTCCAATAGCTCCTAGTCCTTTGAGGATTATTTTATCGCCCTCTACCCTGTACTGATCTTTCCTGAGGACAGTCCACAGGGCCCTCTTACCGTTTTTCTTCTTGTAGCCTGGTGGATTGACTCTCATAATGAATGGTGGTAACTTGCCTTCCTTCTTGAGCTTCAGCATTTTGAAGAAGCCCCTCCAAGCCTCATCGTTCTTGTTTAGGATTTGCTGTGCTGTGGCAGAACCTATGAGTATCTTGTACTTCTCGTAATACTCTTTGTACGTCGCCTTGAGGTCTACTCCTTTCTTTTCGAAGAACATCCTCCTCCTAGCGTAGCTGACCTCGTTCCACAGCTTAGATGATAGACTGTAGAGTGGCTTCAGCCTCTCCTCAGAGCTCTTATCAACTACAAGCTCTACTATGCTAGTCCTCCTCATTTCTCCTTCCCCCATTGCTCCTCAACATACCTCTTGACGATATCAGCTGTCAAGTTTCCGACGGTTGCTACGAAGTAGCTCCTACTCCACAACTTCCCACGGACAATCTTAGTCTTCAGCTCTGGGAACCTCTGCAGTATCCTCCTAGCACTCTTGCCTTTAAGGTAGTTCACGATATAAGCTGGGGAGTGTCTTGGAGGGCATAGAGCAAACACATGGACATGGTCGGGCATAACCTCTATAGCTAATGGTTCACACCCCAGCTCTCTGAGTATTTCACTCAAGACCACTCTAGTGTACTCAATAACATCTCCCACAAGGATATCTCTGCGGTACTTGGGAATCCAAACAAAGTGATATCCACACCAGTACCTAGCATGCCTGGTACTCCTAAGCTTCATCCATTCTAGAGATTCGCCCTCCAAGGCACTCTCCAGAACACACTATAGGATACACACCTTATAGGCTTTTCTATCCATCCCCACCTTAAAAGGCGAGGCTTTCAGTTGTAAAATTTTAACAAATCTGTTTGAATAAGAATATTATACTGGAGAGTCGTACTGTAAGAAACGGTCAATCTTTGTGGAATCCCTATAACAGTTATGTTTACTGGTACAAATTCCATCATGTTTTCCATTATATTTCTGCATAACCGTTCGGATAAACTGTTATGTTAGTGTGAGGGTTTAACGTTAAAAGCTAAAGCAGCCAGCAAGTTCAAAATAAAGCGGTGTTTTCATTTGTAAAAATATTTTTATATGATGAGGAAACAATTAAATCGAAGATAAATTAATTATATAATTTTTCTTATATAAGTTCCAATAATTGAACCTATTATACAATAAATTCCTGTTAAAAGGATTGAGATTATTAAAAACAAGGATCCTGGTAAGCCAGCAACTGCACCAGCAAAATAAGCGATTTTAAATATAGGACCTCCCAAGGCAATATAATTAAATAAAAACAAAAGTGAAGAAATTATTCCACCAGAAAAAGAAGAAATTAATGCCTTTAAGTATTTTTTGCTGAATATTATCGATGGTATAAATCCAGCAATTACAGTTAATACCCATATCCCGCTAAAGAGAATTATATACCCTAGAATTAAGGTGATTACGAAAACAATTAAATACCTAAAGAAATCTCTCATTATATCACCCACTTGGGTTTAAAATTATTGTAGCAATTATATTAGACTGAGAAATATTATTAGGATTACTTGCAAAAATTAATGGAAGATATTCTCCTTTAATCCATATGGGAATATAATTATCATAATAATTACTTGCTGGATTTTCGCTTTGTCCCCCAGGATATACTCCATATGAATTGCTAAGATTTTTTAGATTTGCAATAAAGGTCCAGCTCTGCCCACCAGGGCCAGGAGATGTAGGTAGAGGACCCCCTCCGCCACCGCTTTGATCATTAATTGTAAAGTAATCACCTCCTAAGCCGCTTAATGGGCCCACACTTAATGCACTCGCACCAGTTAAGCTAGGCCAATAGAATCCATAAAAGTTGCCCCATGTATAATTTCCATTAGGATAATAGTTTTCAAGAAGCTTCATTGCACTTATAGTTGAATTAACTATTAACGAATCGATGCTTCCATTATATATTGGTGTTCCATTACCTGTTGATAAAATATGTATTAAATCTTCATCTAATGAGGCAAGTCCAAAAGTGTTTGGCCATGAGCCTCCTGCAGGCCCAGGTCTTATGTTTTCAAATTCTGGCCAGAAGCCTGTTTCATTAAACAGCTTATAAAATACATTGAAATAAGCTTCTGAATATATGTAAAACCAAATTGTTGCTGCTTTCGAATCGGGGCTCATAATATAATTCCAACTTTTTAAATAACTTAAAGCAGTTTTTGCATATGGATTAGATGAGTTCTCTAATGCCTTAATAATGGTTGGCATTGACCAAACTGCAGCTAAATCTGTTTCATTCCATTGTAAATTCATCATATCTTGAATACTTATGTTATTATGATATAATAAATAATTGTAAACAACCCAAGCCCTTGTTCCTGGAGAAAAGCTCATAGTATTTCCATACCAATATGGATAAGAAGGCCCGACTTGTCTTTGATTTGAACTAACTATTATGCCATCTGAAGGATTAAATACTTGAGGTATTTTTTGATATGGTATATAACCTCTTATAAATTCTTCACCGTTACCAGGCATTATAGCATCTGGACTATATGGTAATGAATTATTGTACATTGAAAATACAGGATATGTACCTGCAGATACATCTCCTATATTTTTATTAATATCTGCATAAGCAAAGTTTTGATAAGGTGCGTGCCAATTTTGAAGAGCATCATAAAATTCAGTCCAATTATGTGCTTGCGATATAGATAAAAGAACTCCAGGATCATTACTATAATTATTGGCTAACCAATCCATAACTAATGCAATGTTGCCTTTTTCTATCATTATTGGTCCCCAATTAGTCCAATTTAATTCAACACCATTAACATAATAATGTTCAATAGGATACCAAGTCTTATTAAAGTAATAATCAGTATTATTAACTGTCTGAATGAAAAAATATGTACCCCATGAAATTGATTGAACATCAGTTAAAGTCCATGCAATATATTGGTTGAAACCTATTACTGGAATTGGTAATCCGGGCAAAAATACGCCAAAGGCATCAAATCCTGGCGATTCTATTTGTGCTTCAAACCAAATGAAAGGCAAGGAAAATCCTAGCACGGGTCCTCCTACTAATATAGGATAAGTTGTTGATGTTTTATTTCCTGAAACAACAAATTCATTACTATGCCCATGAGGGTTAATAAAAGGTGGATCCCATTCATTATATAATTGATAGGCCATTTGTGCTATACTAGAGTTGATTGGCCATATATTTTCAATTTCTTTAGTTATTGTTTCATTAGGATTACCATTATAGCCTGCATAATATACTTGAGGTATTGGAGAAAATGGTTGAATTACTTTGTTTGTTAAATTACCCATTTTATAATACATTAAAGAAAGAATTAAAGCGTCATCACCAAATTCTAAACTCTCGGCCATGTATTGCTGAACTAGAAAAGTATCGATTGGAGTCCAAGGCTGTGGTTTATAATTTAAAAGAACAAACTCAAAAGGTAATTCATTATGAGCTTCTGCATAAGATATATAGTCATTAACACCTTGTGAATATGCTTCTAGCATCATAACAGTTTGATTGGCCATTTTATTTGTTTTTGCTAAAATAAGAGTTTCATTCCAATCTTTTTCAGCTGTTATCAAATTTCCGATTTTTAATTGAAACAAATCAGATGATTGATATGATGAGCCAAGTATTGGAGATAAGTTTCCTATCGAAGCCCTTCTTATTAAATCTAGTTGAAATAATCTGTTTTCTGCTTGTATAAAGCCGAAAGCTAAAAAGAGATCATGTAAATTGCTAGCATATATATGGTAAACACCGTTTTTATCAATTATTATTTTAACGGGATTGTATAAT
>NZ_JAWDMQ010000057.1:0-7922 GCF_046536515.1 Caldisphaera sp.
TTTGTTTAATAATATTTTATTATTAAATTTATAATTTTGTTATAAATGGGTTAAAGAAGAAAAATGCATAGAAGTTATATATGCATAGCTCTTTTTCTGACAAAAGAAGGACAAGCCTCGCCCCTTTTATGAGTAAGTAAAGTTTTTTTAAATTTAAATACTCATTAAAAATTGAGACAGCTGCTAAAGGGGTATGCGTCACGGAAACATGAGGTACGCCTCTACCCCAACTAACAAAGCTGATGTAGGGAAGCCCTAAATCAGGGCCAAAGTGTATATGTTTGTCCCTACACATTTACATATCCCCAAGTCCCTTGGACCTAAGAGGAAAGGGCAACTCTCATCGAGGGATAGGGGTAATTGGCTGAAGGCCCAGCCAGCGGTCTATCGCTGAATAAATGGAGCGGGGTGGGTAAAACCCGCTGGCTATGAAGTGATGAAGATGAAGGCGGTAAATCACAAACCTATGATTCACCTTGAGGGAACCCTCACCCTTCAGGGCGGAGAGGAGGTCAGCTCCTTCTCTATGAATCTCAACATTTTTAATTTTTAAATTCCTCATAATAAATAAGGGAATAAAATAAATGGTAACAAACTTACCAGCTGAAGCAATTGCTAAGTTAAATAAATATAGCGATGCAAAAACTGTTGAAGATAAAATTAAAGCTTTGGAGGAATTCATAAGCTCAGTTCCTAAGCATAAGGGTACAGAAAACTTACTTTATTGGGCAAGGAGTAGGCTAGCAGAGCTTAGACAGGAAGAAGAAAAGGAAAGGAAGAAGAAAAAAGGTGGTGGAGGGCCTAAAATTTTCGTTGAAAAAGCAGGTGCAGGGCAAATAGCAATAATCGGGCCCCCAAATTCTGGGAAAAGTAGTATAGTATCGAGGCTAACAAATGCAAAGGTCGTAATAAGCCCTAACCCGTTTTCAACTACTGAGCCAACGCCAGGTATGATGCAATTTGAGGACATACAATTCCAATTAATTGATACGCCTCCGTTGATTAGTAATGAGGGTGATTATGTAAATACAAAAGTATTGGCAATAGCAAGGAATGCTGATGCAATAATAATAGTTGTTGGCTTAGATGGTGATTATGAAAAAGAATTGAAAAGAATATTTGATACGCTTGAGAAAAAAGGCATAATGACGAGCATGCAAAAGGGTTATATAAAAATAATAAAGCATAGAACAGGTAATGGGATAAATGTATTATTTTATGGGAAGCCAAGTTTTACAGAAGATGATGTAAGGAAGGTCTTAAGCTCTTATAGAATATTTAATGCAACAGTAGAAATTTACGGTGAGCCAAAGCTAGATGATATTGATGCATCTTTAATCAATGCTATAACCTATAAGCCTACTATAGTTCTATTTAATAAGAAAGATTTAGTTAAGGAATTCAATATACCTGCTTTACCAAATGATATTTTATACAGGGTCGTTTCAGCGAAGAGTGGTGAAGGACTTAATGAACTTGGAAACGATATATTTAAAATTTTAAAAATAAAAAGAATTTATACAAAAAAGCCTAATTCATTACCTGACAAGGAACCATTAATAATAAGGGAAAATGCAACAATTAAAGAAATAGCAGAAACAATAAACCCCAACGCAAATGTAAGGTATGCTAAGGTCTGGGGTAAGGGAGTGAAATATAATGGGCAAAGAGTTGGTCCTGATTTCGTTCCTATAGATAAAGATATAGTGGAGATAAGGTTTTAGCTTATTGAGATTTGCTTTGCTCTCTCAATTAATTCTTTCATCAATTTAGAAATTAAGAAATTTCTCCCCTTTTCCATAGCTTTTATTTTCATTTCTTCATATAAAGACTCGTTTTGAATTATTTTGTTTATTGACTCTACTCCCCCTTCTATATCATCAGGCCCTCTTAAATGTATGCCGTCAACTCCATTGCTTATAAGCCATTTTTGTCCATATACAGCACTTGTAATAACTGGTACTCCAGCATACATGAATTCTATTTGTGTTAGTCCTAAAGCTTCCATTTTTGACATTATTATATTTAGGTAGCTTGCCTTTATTAAGGAAGCTTTCTGTTCTACTGTTAACTCCCCGGTTAACACTACATTTTTTAATTTCTTAGATTCTTTATATACCTTATCCCATTGATCTCCAGGCCTTCCAGCTATTACAAATACTAAATCGTTGTTGTTTTTGAAATGCTTTGCAATTTCTACAACAGCTAATGGATTTTTTCTTTCTTCTATTGTACCAAGATAGGCTATGATTTTTTTATCTTTATTATTTTCTTTTAAAAATTTTTCAATAAAAAGATCTGGCTTTGCATTTTCTATTATTTTTGCTTCATCATCATCCAATCCTCCAGGAAATATGTGCAATTGTTTTGGGTTTGCACCCAATGTTATCATATCTTCTCCTTCAATTCCTGTAACAACTAATATAAGATCAGCAGCTTTAAATATAGAAGGCAGCTCCATCATATTCCATGCCATTCTGTAAGTCCTTTCTATGGGATCATATCTACCGGGTTCAGGCGGTTGATAGTGTGCCATGTGCCCATATACAATTCTTTTTTGGTTAGCGTTTATTGTTCCTATTAATTTTCTCCACATTATCCACTTAGCAACATCTTCAGGACCATTCCAAAGTGTTGAATGAGTAACTATAAAGTTTATGCCCAATTCTTCGTCTATTTTATTTAATATGTTGATAAAATCCCTAAACATTATCCTCCTTGGAGGCCATGTTACTTTTCTGCTCAAAACCCTTATTGTAGGCAAATCAATTTTTGGATCTTTTTCAAAAATTTTGTACGGCTTTTCAGATAGCTCTAATTCCCTTTCTTTAATTATAGGTTCATTGTCATGGTATATGCTTGTTATTAAATATGACTTATATCCAAGCTTTATTGCCCACTTTACCATACGCTGTGCAACAAGTTCTTGTCCTTTGCTTTTAGACGTTTGATACATAATAGGAAAAAAGTTAAATTCCATCTTATGCCCTCCTTAAATATCTAGATAAAATTAAAGCAACAAAGGCTATTGCTAATCCCCAAGCTAATGGTTGAAGTAAAATCATTAATGGCGTTACGTCAAGCTTAACTTCTTTCATAGCTAGAGTTATAACTGTAATATAAAGTACAATCTTTATATAAACTATTAGTATTTCAAGTTCTTGTCCGCCTCTCAATTTGGCTTCACTTGTTATATAGCTATCAAAAACGTCTATTAAGATAAAACCAATTATAATTGTAAACACAAAGAGTGCTGTATAGCCAAGCCCTATTGTAAGAAGGGCAGAGGCTACTTTTAATTCCTTTAAAATTTCATTCGAAATAAAGTCTATGGCTAATATTACACCTGTTGCATATAAAAAGTAAGCTATCAAGCTTCCAAAGAAGTCTCCTCCGGTCATGCCAGCTCTTAATGTAAGCCTTCCCATGCTTATGTGCTTAAACCAATCGTTAAATCCAGTGATTTCTAAAGATCTTTTAAGCAAAAACTTTACTATTTTCCCTAAAAAATAGAAGCCTAATATTATTACTACAAATATTGCTGCATAAACAATGTAATTAATTATCTGCATACCTTCTTATCGCCTCCCATACATTATCAAAGTCAACTATTTCATTAACGCCTACGTTCTTTAAATGTTCATTGTATTTGTTTAAAACTAAAATTGATATATCTGATACCTTAAATGCAGGCAAATCATTTTCACTGTCTCCAAAATATATGGTAATTTCAGGATTAAAAAGCGTTTTTAGATATAAAACGCTGTCCTCTTTATTTGCCTTGCTAATTAATATATCTATAAAGGGTTCATTTTCATATTCTATAACTTTTAGTTTTAATTTTTTTGCTTGTTCAATTATTAATGGTAAGCTTTTAGGGTAATATGAGAACCTCCAATCTATTGTTATTCCAGCAATTAAATTGCTCGTCGTCTTTTTAATATCTATTTTTGCCTTGCTATCTTTTATATTTTTATCTTTTTTAATAAAGTCTATTAATTCGATTGCATCGTCTTGATATTTTATCAATTCTGTATCAATACAAGACCTGTTACCGTATATTATTTCCGCCCCACCTATGCATGCATATGCGTCTGCTTTAACCCTGTCTATTAATAAATAGCAGCTCTTCATTGATACTATAGCTATTTTATTGCCTTTTTTTCTTGAATAATCAATAGATTCTAAAACTTTTGCTGATGGATATGCATTATCAGGGCTTACGTCTATAGGGCTTATTGTACCATCATAGTCAAGCAATATTAACTTCATTTTGTTCACCGAGTGCATTTTTATTCTATATTATACTTGTTTTTATTTTCTATTAGTTTTTTTATTAATTTTTTATGTAAAAATTAAACTTATTTTTACCTGTGGGATACTATGTTTAACGGAAAAGGGGGTTAACCCTTAAATACCAGGTTAATACCAAATAAAAAACAGCCAAAACAAGGTGTAAATATCATGAATTCGAGAAAGAGGTATGAGGCTATAGCCTTAATGGCTGTAGCTTTTGTTTTAGTAATGGCTTTAGGAGTAATACCAGTAACTCATGCATCAACACCAACCGTAAAAATAGGTAGAGCCGTTGCATTTCCAAGTGTTGTCAGCCCTGGAGGTCAAATACAGCTGATATTTAACTTTACAGAAAGCGCTCCTGTACCAGGCTACTATATTTTATATTTATATTATGCTACGAATAATAACACATTTGTAACACAACCAATTACACACCTATTCAATTTGAAACAAAATGCTCAATATTTTGCTGCTAATGTAACTTTAACTCAAAGTGAAGTAAATACTTTTCTTAGCAATATAGAAAAGGTAGACCCAAATGTAAGCTCGGCTACAAATATAACAGTATTCGTTGCTTTATCGAACCAATACATTCCAGTATATACAACTACAGTACCAATTATATATACAACTACAGGTTCTACAGCTATAGAGACAGAATCATTTACTTTATTGCTACAACCGGCTCTAACAGCAAAGTTAACCAATCTAGAAACTGGAAACCTTAGTCAATACAATTTATATAATGTAATGACGAACAATACGTTAAGCATGTTAGTTAATTTAACTCCTTTAGGTAAAAGCTTTGCTGAATATGAAACAAATGAAGCATATTGGGGATTGCCAACAAGTACTACAAATGTAACTGCTTCATTATACCTAATGAACAACTTTAATTATCCAATACTTCTATTAGAGAACCAAACAGAATATAATCCAACAACTAAATCTTATGAAAATAGTATTTCAAGCGCATTATTAGAAACTCCCTTCAAAAAACCAAGTAAAACATATGCAAATGGAACAATATTATTATATGATCCTATAAATCCAGGATTTGCTCTTCCAACAGTAACCAATATTTTAAAAGTAAACAACAGCTTTAGTTATTCATATTATTTGGGCAACATTCTTCAATTAAACGTATATAATCATACTTGGATAAGTCTAACAGCCGGCTCAGGTAATGTAGTGGAATTGCTAAATTCAACAGGAATATATACGGTACCTTCATTTATTGAAAATGAATCTTTATATAGTTTGACTAATGTTGGTGTATCTGAAAAACTATCAACTATACTTAATGTATTCCCAAGCGTTGCATTAATATCAAATATGACAAATTTAGTGTTCTATCCAGGAGAGGATATAACGTATAATATATCATGGGCAAACTTCCCAGTAAACAGCAATATAACAAGCTTTGGTCTTTATTATATAAATCCAGTAACTGGTATGGTTACAAACACGAGTGCACCTGTTGTTAAATTCGAAGCAAAAAATTCATTTACATCGCCATTATATGAGAAAATCTCTGGATCAAATACATCACCTATTACCGGTAAAGAGTACTTCAATGTTACATTACCGCTTAACGATCCATATTGGGGATCGCTTTTATTTGCATTTGTATCAACAAATACTAGTGTAATGACTTATGGATATTCGCCATTAAATGCTGCAGTCTATCCAATATACTCTGTAGAGGAAATAGGGGCGGAAGGTACTGTAGAACAAATTGCGCCTAAAGGAAAATTGTTATTGGGTCAATATTTATTTGTCTATGGTTATGGATTTAAACCTGGAATAAACGTCTCAAGCATATTCTATGAAACTAATGGAACAAAAATGCCTGTAGGCATGTCATTAATGAATTTAGTGACTCCAAATAAAGGATCAAATCTAAATGTAGTGAATGGAAGTGGAGTATTCTATTTTGTGTCACAAATACCTTATACTGGTGTAATAGCCAATAATGCAGTACAATCTGGTAAATCAAGTAAATCTTATACAGTTTACTTTAATGTAAGTACATTAAGTATATCTGAGGTACCAACATATAATAACTTAACATCAACGGTACAATCAGCTTCGCTGGTTACATATGATACAGGGGATGCAATAGTATATGTAAACCCATACATAAACCTCACAACACCAGGAGGACCAGATACATATTATTACGAGCCACAAATAGTTTCATATCCAGATGTAGTTGTACCATATAGCTCAACTCAACCATTTACATTAATGATAGATGGTCAAAGATTCACATACCCAGGAATAGCCCCAGTAAGTGCTGGAGAATTAACAGTACAAATAATAGGTGCAAATGCAAGCGCTTTATACAATAAATTATATTTACAGAATGGTAAGACCTTTACACCACCTACTGTTCAATTCTTAGTTGGTAATGTAACTTTAACAAATGGTTATGGCGTCATTAGTAATGTGAAAGTACCAAATGCTATAGGATCAGCTGTACTTTATGCTAATGTAACATCATTTAGTAAGAAAGGGATAGAATATTCAGTATCATCTAATAGTGTATCAGTTGGAACTGCATATGAAATAATAGTTGGTAAGATGCCAATATATGGAGCTTACGGATCAAATGTTGTCTCAGGATTAGATAATACAACATTCTTAGTATTACAAAATGTACCTATAACAGTTGTTGGATGGGGATTTGTGCCAGGAAGTAAACCAGGTTTAGTAATTGGTGTAAACGGCGTTGGATATAATGTCTCTGCTATAATGAACGGATATGCAGAAGGAACTATATATGCAAACTCAACATATGGATTTATACAAACAGGTAAATTCTACAACGTAACATTGTTATCTGAAAATGTAGAAATATATGATAAGGTAAGTCCAGCTGTTCAAGAGCAGCTATACTTCATAAATGAGATAGCGGTACCAGTGCAAGTAATATTCTCAGGATCAACAGTATCAGTTGGCGAACCATATGTTGCATATGTTGTAAACCCGCTATTAACATTACAAACTTATAATTCACAATTGACAAGCTATACATATTTATTCACAATTGGCCCAAGCCATACAACCGCATTTGTCTACAATGGAAACGTGTTATCTGGAAAAGTAATGTCAGCTCAAAACTTGGTACCAACGCCACCAACAATGTATTCATTCCTAGTATGGCCTCCATCAGTATCTCAAGGTCAATTAGTATTTGATTACAACGTTTCGTTAATATACTTACCATGGACTTCATTATCAGCAAGTGCATATGGAATAGGAGAAGCAGGTATAGTATCAAATTCAACATTATTGAGTGAATCATTATTAACAAGCTCATTAAGCTCTGCTGTGTCATCTGTTGAAGCAAATGTTACATCACAGCTATCATCATTAAGCTCAACAGTATCAAATAATTACAACTCCATGTCTAAGATGCTATATAATATCAATTCATCGTTAAGCAGCTCATTAGCAGCATTATCAGCGTCCGTTTCATCAGTAAACAGTGGAGTAAAATCTTTGCAAACAACAGTATCTTCATTAGCAAATCAGCTTACAAGTTTGCAATCATCACTTAATAGTGTATCTTCAACAGTTAATAGTATAAATTCAACAGTCTCATCATTAAGCTCAAC
>NZ_JAWDMQ010000058.1:0-7875 GCF_046536515.1 Caldisphaera sp.
ATTGATGAAAAAATTGATGAAAAAATTGATGAAATAGTTAATGAATTGGAAAAAGATGTAATAAATATATCTGGCAACATACCCAAAATACCTGGAGACTTAAGTTATTTAATATAAAAAAATTAATATAAAAATAAGATTTTTAATTTAAATTCAATTTAAGTTTAAGGCCACGTTGTTTGATAAGTTGTTTGAACTCCATTTGTTGTTGTTACTTCAACTATAATTGGAGTTCCTGCTGATGGTACTTTTGATGTGTTCATATAGACTACTGGTTTTATTGTGTTAGGCAGTATAGTAATAGGAGATTGGGATGTTCCATTATCACTGGTATATAATTTAGATCCTCCAAATATTATTGCACCATTACTACCATTAATAACATATAAGGCATTTATATATACATTACTACTACCAGAGTTAAGTACATAAGCAGTCACATTCCATACTGGTGTATTTTTTATTGATGTAGAATTAATAACTACTGCATCTATGCTAATTCTCTCAGTTAAAGCAGGGTTTGATGAATGTACTGAACCAACTAATCCACTAAGCCACAAATAAATTAATACTGCAGCTGCTATTGCAATTAATATAAGCATAACTACTGCAACTATATCTGATATTGCCTTCTTATCTTTTCTTATGCTATAACCTTTAATCGTATATTTCATAATATACTACCACCTCTTTTATCCTCTGTTAATTTATTTTTTTAAAAAAAATATTTAAACCTTTCTACGCAGTAATACAAAAGATCTTGGGGTAAATTTTAATTAATTTGCGCTTTAGAAACCCTATTATCAATAGAAAAAAGCAATATTATACAAACATGGCTTACATAAGTTAATATTTTAATTAGAAGCATATTAATTATTCATCCTTATAAATTACTTAAACAAAAAGGATTCCTTGTTTCTCAAAGTAATCTCTTAACTTACAGCGAGTTTATATCAACAAAACATTTTATTATACCTTTATAGGAAAGGTTTGAAGGGTTTACTTTACAGATTTGTTCTCTAAATCCCAAGGATCAGTTAATCTAAAATCCTTTTTTAAAGATCTTATATAAAATGCTATAAGCTATTCATAAAAATAATGCCATTTTATTTACGATAAGGTTAAAGTGAAACTAACACGCCCTTACTGTAGGGTCTACGGTGGAGAAAATGGAAGAGATTAAGCCTAAGATCAATGAAACAAAATGGGATCCTTCTTTAGAACTATCAATATTGGATGAGTGGGAAAAGCAAAAAAACAAAAAAATAGAAGAAAACGTATCAGACAAAATATTAGTTATAGATACTCCTCCTCCATACGCTAGCGGTAAATGGCATGTTGGAGGTGCAGCCCATTACTCTCAAATAGACATGGTTTCAAGGTATTTTAGGCTTAAAAAATTCCAAGTTATTTCACCATTTTATGCAGATAGAAACGGTTTACCTGTTGAAGTCCAAGTAGAAAAAATTTATAATATAAGAGCAGGAGACATGGCATCTACCCCAGATGGGAGAAAAAAATTTTTAGATTTATGTAAAATTTATTTAGATAATGCAGAAAAAGACATAGTTAATGTTTGGAAAAGGCTTGGGTGCAACTTCGATTACTGGAAAGAAGGAACAGACAGTGAAAAATATAGAAAAATGACTCAAAAGACCTTTATAGAATTGTATGAAAAAGGTTTGATATACGAAGACGAAAGGCCAGTAAGGTGGTGCCCTAGATGTGGAACAACGCTTGCTGAAGCTGAAATAGAATATGAAGAAGAGGAAGGCTACCTTTATTACATAAACTTCAAAATAAGTGGAGAGGAAGGAAAATACGTTACTGTCGCAACTACCAGACCTGAGCTTTTAGCTTCTTGCGCAGCTTTAATCTATAATCCAAAAGATGAAAGGTATAAATGGTTAAAAGGTAAAAAAGCCATATCCCCATTATACAATATTGAAATGGAAATAATTGAGCACCCAAGCGTTGATATGGATTTTGGAACTGGAATAATGATGGTTTGTTCTTACGGTGATGAAAATGATATAAGGCTTTTCAAAGAGCTTAACTTAAAGCCAAAGGTATTAATAAGCCCCATAGGTACTATGTTAGAAGGCTCAGCTTTCTTATCAGGTTTAACTGTTATTGATGCAAGGAAGAAGATAGCAGAAGAACTTGAAAAGAAAAATGCTTTAGTTAAAAAGGAAAAAATTAAACACACAATACCTGTTTGTTGGAGGTGTAAAACGCCTCTGCAAATAATAAATAGAAGGGAATTCTTCTTAAAGCAACTGCCATTTAAAGAAGAACTTAAAGAAGTTGTAAATAAAATCGATATAAGGCCAGAAATGCACAAGAAAAAGCTCTTTGATTGGATAGATAGCATCTCAATGGATTGGCCCATATCAAGGGATAGATATTATGGCACAGAAATACCTGTATGGCGTTGTAAAAATTGCAATTCAATTTTAATACCAAAGCCGGGTAAATATTATAGGCCTTGGATTGATGAAGTTCCATTTGATAAATGCCCTGTTTGCAATGCACCTAAAGAAAAAATTGTTGGGGAAAAGAGGGTATTTGATACATGGTTTGACTCAAGCATATCAGTATTATATGTAACTAAATGGAATGAAAACAAAGAATTTTTTGAGAAAGCGATAGAAAACACTTTAAGGCCTCAAGGAGAGGATATAATAAGGTCTTGGCTATATTATTCGTTATTAAGGGTTTACCAATTAACTAAGAGACCTGCTTTCAAATTCATAAGGATAACAGGTATGGGTTTAGATCCAAAAGGAAGGCCCATGCATAAGTCTTTAGGCAATGTTATAGATCCAGACCCTATAATAAACAAATATGGTGCTGATGCTTTCAGATATTGGGCTGCAATATCTGCAAGGCTTGGTTACGATTATAGGTTTGACGAGAAAAAAATTATAACTGGAAGGAATTTTGCAACAAAAATATGGAACCTATCTAGGTTTATTTCTTCATTTCCATACGAAGATTCAAGCTATACAGAAACTGAAAAGGCCTTCTTGGCTTTAACACAAGATTATATGGAAAGGGTTGATAATGGTTACCAATCATTGGACATGTTTGAACCTATTAGCTTATTATATGAGCTTGTTTGGGAAATATTTGCATCTAATTATGTTGAATTAGTCAAGAACAGGGCTTACAATAGAGAAAAGGAATTTAATGAAGAAGAGCAGAAATCATCTTGGAAAGGTTTACACGAGATTTTTAAATCATCATTAATTATGTTATCACCCATAATGCCATTCGTTACGTATTATTCTTATAAAATGCTTTATAATAAAGATATAAGGGAAGAAGAATTTCCAAAACCTATTTTTAATAAAGAAGAAAAAGAGAAGTTAATGAAAAAGGCTTTAGATATAATAGAAATAAACAGGGAAGTTTGGACCTATAAGAAATTACATAACATAAACCTTAACAAACCTATTGAAGGTAAATTAATTGTTATTGATGAAAGCCTATCAAATTTCATAAAGGACTTGAAGGCATTGCATAAAACAGAATTTATTATAAGTAAAAAGCCTGAAGGAGAAAAAATAGGAGAAAAGCTTTATTTGCTTACATCTTCCCAAGTATAGAATTTCTTGAGGTGAATTAAATGGAGGTATACGATTTAATAGTTGTTGGAGGAGGCCCAGGGGGTTATCCTGCTGCTATAAGAGCTTCTCAATTAGGCTTGAGAGTTGCTTTAATAGAGAAGAACAAGCTTGGAGGAGAATGCACTAATTACGGGTGTATTCCTACAAAGGCTTTAATAAAATCGTCTAACGAAGGCAAAAGTTTTTCATCTGCTATTGAAGAAGCTATAAATGCCTCTAATAAGGTAAGAGAAGGTATTTCTTACCTTTTAAAAAACAACAATATAGATGTGTTCTATTCAGAAGCCAATATTGAAGAAAACAACGATAACTTTATTGAAGAAAACAACGGGTTGGTATCAAAAAAGTTAATAATAGCAACAGGTTCTGATCCTTCGGATTTACCTAATATAAAAGCTGACGGTCAAATAATACATAACAACAGGACAATACTTAGCTTAAAAGAATTGCCTTCCAGAATATTAATAGTTGGAGCAGGCTATGTTGGGGTAGAATATGCAAGCGCTTTAGCATCTTTAGGATCTCAAGTAACTCTAATAGAAGTTATGCCTAAAATACTTCCTAATATAGATAATGATATATCAAGGCTTGCTGAAAGATCTCTAAGGAATAAAGGAGTTAAGATATTAAAAAACACAACAATAAAAGAAATTAAAGAGAAAAGGGAAAAATACATCATAGTAAATATAAATAACGAAGACATGGAGTTTGATGCAGTTTTCATATCAGTAGGTAGGAAAACTTCAATACCTAAAATTAAGGTTGAAACTGATGAAAAGGGTTTTATAAAAGTTGATAAATATTTGAGAACATCTAACCCAAACATATTCTCTTCTGGAGATATTACCGGTAATCCCATGCTTGCCCACAAAGCCTTTGCACAAGGCGTTATAGCTGCAGAAGGTGTTTCTGGGAATCCAAAAGAAATTGATTATAGCATAATACCGAGCGTCGTTTTCTCAAAGCCAGAAATATTTTCAGTTGGATATACATTAAATCAGGCAAATTCTTTAGGAATCCAAGCCAAAGAGACTAAGCTTCCATTAGGAGGGCTCGCAAGATCTGTTATAGAGAAAGAGGAAATAGGCTTAATAAAGATAGTTTATGACTCTTCTAATAGAATAATCGGGGTTCACGCTATATCAACATTTGCCTCTGAGCTGGCCCTTTCAGCAACTCTTGCAGTTAAATTAAAAGCCACCCTTGAGGATTTATCTTTTAGCATGCCTCCTCATCCAACAATGTCTGAAGCTCTAAAAGAGGTAGCAGAACTTGCATTAAACAGGCCTATACATTACGTTAAAGTTTAAAAAGGGATTTAGTAAAAATTCAATACGTCCCATTTATATAAACCTAATTACAGGTTCTAACAATAATAAAATTAGTGGAGGTTGAGAGAATTGATTACAGTAGTAGGTGGAGCTGGAAAGGTTGGTGCAACAACCGGTGCATTCCTTTTAATGAGAGATGTAGATGATGTTGTGTTAATTGATATCTTAAAGGATAAGCCTCAAGGTGAGGCGTTAGACTTAGGACATATGGCATCAGCTATAGGGTCTAGCAGAAAGGTTATTGGATCAAACGACTATAAAGACATGGCTGGATCAGATATAGTTATAATTACAGCAGGCTTCCCAAGAAAAGCCGGACAAACGAGAGAGGAACTATTAGCAATAAATGCTAAAGTTATGGCTGAAGTATCTGATGCAATTAAAGAATATTCACCTAAAGCCAAGGTCTTAGTTTTAACAAATCCAAGCGATGCAATGACTTACGTAGTTTATAAGAGGCTTAAGGCTCCAAGAAATCAAGTTATTGGCTTCAGCGGATTATTAGATGCCCCAAGGTTATCTTATTATGCTTCTCAAAAATTAGGTATTAGTCCAGCTTCAATTTTACCAATAGTTTTGGGCATGCATGGAGAAAACATGTTCCCTGTCCCAAGACTATCAATGGTTGGAGGAGTTCCGCTAAGCGAATTAATGACAAAGGATCAAATTGATGAAATAGTAAAGAAGACAGTGGGCGCAGGAGCTGAAGTAATAAAGCTAAGGGGTTACAGCAGCAACTGGGCCCCAGCTGCTGGATTAACACTAATGGCAGAAGCAATTAAAAATGACCAGAAGAGAGCAATAATTGCAAGCGTTATATTACAAGGCGAATATGGAGTTAATGATGTTGTTGCAGAGGTGCCTGTTATATTAGGCAAGAATGGAGTTGAAAAGGTATTAGAAGTCCCACTAAATGATGAAGAACGCCAAGGATTTATGAAGAGCATTGATGCAGTTAAAAGCCTGTTAAGCGCTCTACCCCCAGAATATAAATAACTAATATTTTTTATTATTAAGAAACTATTTTTTATAAGAAAGAGTTAAAAGCTTTCTATGCATAATACCTATGGATGACCAAAATGAAAGAACAAAATATGGACGACAAAATGAAAGATATATTAGAAAAGCTAAGCGAAAAAGAACTCAGAATGACACCCCAAAGAATATTAATATCAAAAACCATATTGGCAATGGTTAAAGACCACTCATCTCTAAAGGAAATATACGATGAAACACAAAAAGTCTTACCTAGAGTAGGTATGTCAACGGTTTATAATACAATAAAGATGCTTGAATCTTTAAAAATAATCGATACATTTGATATAGATGGAAAAATGAGAATAGACCAAACGTTTTCCCACATAAATATTTATTGCAGAAATGAAGATAGAATTATAGATGTTGATGGTCAAGCAATTGAGGAAATCAAACAAGTCCTATCTAAATATGGGGTTAATGTTGATGTGAAAAAGATATTAATAGATGGTAAATGCAGCAACTACCAGCAATAAACATATTTAATTTTTATTGCAACTATTTCTTTGGGGAAAGTAATGCCATGTAAAAGGAAACTAAGTATATTTGAAACCAAATTAACTACACTATTCCAAGTAATGCCAATGCATGCAAATCCGTTGGGCATGTTATTTGGAGGAGTTATTGAAGATTGGATGATACAAGTATCAAACATGGAAGCAACTAGAATAGCTAAGAGGCCAACTTTACTAGCTGGTATGGATAGCATATTTTTCATATCACCAGTATTAGTTGGAGAAAACGCAAACATAACGGCTTGGGTTGATTATATAGGAAACACTAGCATAGATGTCAGTTTATTGGTCGAAGCCGAAAATCCAATACTTAATGAAAAGAGGTTAACTACTTTAGCTCATATGACTTATGTTGCTGTCGGAAAGGATTTAAGGCCTGTAATGTTAGATGCTTGCATTGAGGCAAAAACAAAGGAAGAGGAGGAAATTTATCAAGATGCCTTAAAGAGGAGGAAAAACAGGGAAAACAGAATAAAGGATAGAAAAGAAAGGGCTTTAGATTCCTCCCCTCCAAGAGGTCTAGATGATAGATTTACTATAACAAACTATAAAGTCGTCATGCCAGAAGATGCTATGGCTTTAAACACTTTATTCGCAGGCAAACTTATGAGGCTTTTGGATGAATCAACTGCCTTAGTAGGAACTAGGTATGCTAGGGGCCCAGTTGTTACCGCTTCTGTAGATACAACAGATTTCTATTCTCCAGTAATGGTTGGCGAAACATTAATTATTTACAGCACATTAACAAACATAGGTAAGAGCAGCATGGAAGTCATAGCAAAAGTTGTTAAAAGAGATGAGATAACTGGAGAAGAAAAACACACAACGACAAGCTACTTCACTTTAGTTCATGTAGGTCCAACTGGTAGGAGCGAACCGATACCGGAATTTAATATTACTGAAGAATGGCAAAAAGAAATTATAGCTGAATCTGAAAGAAGAAGGAATGAAAGGCTTGAAATGCTAGCGTCATTTAAATCTAAAGCAGAAAAATTTAGAGTTTGGCCTTTATTGTGATTAATAGTCACTAAAAGTAACTATTAATCACAAGGCCTCATCACTCCTCTTCTCCTCCCCACGCCTAGGTTAGGGAGTATGGACTCCCAGCCACGACATGGGAAGTTTCATTGGGTGCCTTCCTCCACCTCGCGACTGCTCATTGACTTCATTGTGGCACCTTCCGATTTAATGATAACGGAAAAAGTTTATAAATTTTTCCATAACTAAAATCATATGGTAATATCATATGGTTCAAGTTATATTTCATTCAAAAATATCATCAATGGGTCATGACAAATATGGAGACCCAAAATACGCAATATACGTTCCAAAGAGCGTTCATGAGAAAATTAAGGGCTTATT
>NZ_JAWDMQ010000059.1:0-7694 GCF_046536515.1 Caldisphaera sp.
ATCATTGTTTCTTAAATCTAGTAATGCCTTATTTGTGTTTACCCGTGGCGTAACTCATATTTCACTGTTTATAAATAAGGCTTTTACAATGTATCTTTAAAAAATTGCGATGGGCTTTAAATATTTTAAAGCTTTGCTTTTTAGTTATAAAATATGGAGAAAAATGGGGTAGCCTCATTGGAAATAAATGACAAACAAGAAGAAAACAAGAAAATTAATATATTAGAAGAATACGGTGTTGTAGGCTACCCCAAGGTATTGATAAGGATTTATGAAGATCAAGAAAAAAGAAGACTTTACGATGTAAAAGAGCCTGCATTAGATGATATTTCATTGAAGGTATATAAAGAATTAATGGATATGGTATTTAAGGATATAGATTTATCAAAAAGGCTCGCAGAGAAAAAGATTTTAGAGGAAGGTATAGATATTTTAATTCCAATAGCTAAGGACTTAGCATCTAAAAAATTAATAAAAGGTTTTCATATAAGGAAAGATGGGAAATTCAATGAGTTACGAAAAAGGATAGACGATATAGCTCTAGTATCATCTTATTACGTTGCAAGGGATTTGATAGGATACGGAAAGATTGAACCGCTCATAAGGGATCCATATATAGAAGATATATCATGCAATGGCCTTTACATACCTGTATTTGTTTACCACACAAAATACGAATGGCTTACAACAAATGTTGTATTTAATACTCAAGAAGAGCTCGATTCTATCATAGCTAAGCTTGGTGTTAGAAGCAGTAGAGAGCCTTCTATCGCTACGCCTATAATAGAAGGGCTATTAAAACCAGAAGGATATAGAGTAAACATAGTTTTAGATACAGTATCTAGAAGGGGGCATAGCTTTACTATAAGAAAGTTCAGGGCAGAGCCTTTTACATTAATAGAACTTATGAGGTCTAAGACCTTAGACCCCTTAGTTGCTGCATTTATTTGGCTTGCAGTAGAGAACAAGCAAGGAATAATATTTTATGGCCCTACTGGCAGCGGTAAAACAACTTTGCTAAACGCATCAACAACTCTTTTACCTACTGAATATAAAATAGTAACTGTAGAAGATACTCCTGAGGTTTATTTACCATTTCATGAAAATTGGGGGGCAATGATGACCAGATTATCAACAGATCCAAGAGTTGAAAACGTAACTTTGCAGTCCCAAATAGAGGCAGCATTAAGACAGAGACCTGATGTTATAATAGTGGGAGAGATTAGATCTAGAGAAGCGTATGCATTTTTCCAAGCATTAGCAACCGGTCACGGAGGTCTAACAACAGTTCACGCTGAGTCTGCCGATGTTTTAATTAAGAGACTTATATCCCCCCCGATGAATGTGCCAGCAAGCCTTATATCAGCGGCTAGGCTTTTTGTTAATATTTTAAGAATAGAAGAAGGGGGTAATGTATTTAGAAAAGTTATGAGAATAGATGAGTCTTGGGGATATAATATTGAAACAAATAGTGTATTGCTAAAAGAGAAAATATTGTGGGATAGATACAAAAACTCTTGGTATATGAAAGGAACGGAAAGTTATTTATTAAAATCAGTTGCATCTCTCAATTTAATAAGCTATGAGGAAGCATTTGATGATCTCAAAAGGAGGGCAACGATATTAAATTGGCTTATGAATAAAAACGCGGATAGCGCAATGCTCAATGAGGTTCTTAGATTATATAGAAGAAACCCAATAGATCTATATAACAAGGCTAAAGCAGAAACAGGTGAATTTAACATAGATATAAGAGGTGATTAAGATTAAAGCATATAAATATAAAAATATTTTATATAAAATTTTAATAAACTTAAACAATTTTTTCTATAGATTTTTTAAAAATATAAAGCCTTGCAACCTAATCAAGAAGCTAAACCCTGATATAGATTATATAATTTTGGGTTCCGGAATAAGTAAAGGATTTAATAATTATTGCAAAAGGGAAGTTGTCTTAATTTTCCTCTTTTTGCCCACATTATTATGGGAAGTAGTTTATATTTATTTAGGATTATCAGGGAAATATAATATTGAAAACACTGTAATAATTTCTGTTCTTACAGTTATTTTAGGTTATTTATTATCTGTTGGTTTAAGTATTATGATCCCTTCTTTCAAGTATTCATCAAGAAAAGATGATTTGGAAGCCAAATTTCATATATTTGCCTCAACTTTAACTTCTTTACTTGCAGGAGGCGAAGGTCTTTCCGAAGCTTTGTTGACCTTCGTTAATAAATATTCTGAAGAACTAAAAGAATTTAATGCTGAAATGAATTATATAAAGACTTACATAACTTTAAATGAAGATCCCAATAAAATATTAGAAGGCCTATCTAAAATAACCCCTTCACCAAGCCTTAAGATTTTGGCCCAATCCCTTGCAAGAGGATCTGTTGCCGGAGCTGATTTGGTCCAGATAGCTCAAGATTCTATATCTTCATACCTAAATTATTATTATTCTTTAGTTGAAAGAATATCATCATCTATTGGAACTCTATTAGAATCGTTTTTAGTTGTGGGAATTGTTGGTCCGGTATTAATAGGTGTTATGGGAATGCTATTTACTGTATATCCTGTTACTACCATAAGCTTCACATCTTTAATCATACTTGTTATATTCATTCTAATACCTATAGTATCTTTAATTACAGCAGTTTTAGCAGACAATCAAACATCTAAATTAAAGCTTTAGGTGGGAAGAATGAGAAGAATTGGCCCTCCGAGGCCTTTAAAATACGTTGCCTTTGTGCCGGTATCCGGGATTTCATCTTTATTAATTTTCTATTATATATTTAAAAAATTATTCCCCACGCAATTTCCTGTGTTTACAAGTTTTTCAAATATACCCGTTCCATCAAACATAATAACTATAATCTATGTTGATTTATTTCTTGTCTTTTTAATGTTACCATATGCAATATATTCAAGAAAGTACAGTAATTACATGCTAGAATTAAAGAGACAGGCCAGATCGTTTTTAGAAATTTATCCAAGCGTAGCAGCTTCATTACCCTCAGTTTCTCAGGCTATATTAGCTTCAGTTGATTTAGTTGACCCTCCTTTAAAGGATTATTTAGCTGCTTTTGCATATCTATATAAAATGACAGGAGATCTAGAAGGATCTTTTTTGAAAATCTTTTCTTCCTCACCAAGAGATGTAAGGCTTTTATTAACATCTATATTAACAACTGCTAGAAGTGGGGGTAGGGCCAGCGATATTTTAAATGTAACGAGTAGGTATGCTGCTGAACTGCAAAGAATGGAATTTTATTTGAAAAACAGATTGCAATCGTATTCATCAGTTATAATTTTAGGTATAGCTGTTTACGGTTTTGCAGTAGGTATGACTATAGTTATGCTTGAGGTATTGAAGAAAAATGCAACATTTGGATTAACAGGAGTTATGACAACAAGTATAAATATACCTGGTATTTTAGGAATTTTTTTCTATTCGCTCTTAATAGTTTCTGCTACATCTGGTTACATCATAGCAAAGGTTATATCAGATTTTGCCCCAAGAACTAGCGAATATTTCATTTATTTAATATTAATAGGAACCTTTTCTATGACTATTGCTTTGAGTTTGGCATCACGTGTAGTGATTTGAATTTAAGGTTATACATTAATAAACTTTGAATAAAAAATAAAAAATGGGTTAAACGATGATAAATAAAAGGGCTGTTAGCAATATAGTCGCAGAAATAATGATGATATTAATAACTTTAGCTGTCGGATTTACATTAATAGTTTATTTATCATCTGCTGCAGGAGGTTTTGTTAGCTTAACGAATAGCAACAGTAATCAAGCGCAACTTGCATTGCAGCAATATATAGTTCCGATGGGTTCTTATATAAGTAATGGTAATTTATACTTTATATTTAACAGCGGTCCCCTAGGAGTCCAAATTAATGGCGTTTATATTAATAGCACCATAGTTAATACTTGTTCTATTTTATTTAATAAAACGTCTTATAGCTTATCTCATTACATACCTCCAGATGCAGTTGCCGTTATCAAATGTACAAATGTTAAACCGGTTGCTTCATTAGTTACGGTATCTTATAACGGAGGAGAGGTATATGCAATGGCAAGTCCATCATAAAAAGTCCCAGTCAGCAATAGTTGGAACCATAATATTTATTATAGCTGCATTTATTATAGCTGGAGTTATGCTAAGTCTTATAAATTACAATCAAGATGTTTTAACTACTCAAAAGAATTCTATACAGGTACAGCAAATGGCAAGCTTGATGGAAAAAGACATACTTGCTTATTATAATTATACAAATAATAAAATTTATATAAATGTTTCAAGTATGGCTTATCCTTACAGCTATTATATATCAGGTATTTCCATTATATTAAAAAATGGTAGCTATATAACTTTTGATCAATATAGCAGGGTAAGCAATATTTTAAATGTAATAGTAAAATATGCAAATGGAAATCAAAAAAATTATAATTATTTGCCTGTTTCGATGAATCCAAATAGTTCTGCATTAATAATAATTAATAATATAAATAGTAACCCTTTGGGGATCTCTATAAGTGTTGTTAATGGCAAATCTATTGCGGTTATACCAGTGGAAAACTTACAGCAATTAATTTCATCATTAATTGCAAGAGGCGTTGTTAATGTTGTGCCTCCAACTAAAGTAGTTTATAATAAATACTTTAATGTTACTTTTAGCATAATTAATATAATAGGGTATCAAGGTAGTCCATCTTCAAATTCTAATTGGAGTGTTTCAATGTACTATCAAACTAAAACAGGTTATATTAGTATTACAAATTCTAGTACTTTTAGTGCCTCTAATATTAAATTTTCTAATGTCCCTTCAGGTTATTATTATTACTATAACGTTTCTAACATTATATTAAGTAAGAAAAATTTGATTTGTTATCCGAATCCACCTAGTGGAATAATATTGGTTAACCAAAATACTTTTGTAAATATAACTTATAATTGCTATTTTGGTTAAGCATTTTTCTGCTCAACAGCCCCAATTTCAATAAGCTTTTTCCTAATTTCATTTGGTATTTCCATAGCTTTATTATTTATCTCATCATACACCACTGCAACAATTTTACATATAGCAGAAATTTGTTTGCTCGTTTCATTATAAATTTCATATGTATACCTTATGCTACTTTTTCCCAAAACTATTTCAACTATGTTAACAGAGTAAAGATCCCCAGGCCTTAAAGAGTTTTTATAATCGCATTCAGCATGTACTCTTGGCATCAATAGTCTTTTCCCTACTTCCCCTCTTTGTGAAATATTTAATGATGCAAAGAAATCTTCTTCAGCCCTTTCACATACCCTAAAGAAATTAGAAAAATGCATCATTATTGCAGCATCTGTTTCGCTCCAATAAACCCTATATTTTGCTGAAAATATTGGCTCCAAGTTTACCACCAATATTGAAAATAATTAAGGGAATTAAAAGTTTTCTTTTAGATAGAAAAACCTAATATTTAGAGAAATACAGAAAAAGATAGGTGTAATAAATGTCAGCGTCGCCAGAGCCAGCAAGAAGATTTGTTTCGCGTTTGAATTCATTGCTAGATAGAAGCGTTACTATAAAGTTAACTAATGGTAGATATTATACAGGAAAGCTAACAGGGTATGACCCTACAACTTATAGTGTTATGCTGGAATCAGCTAAAGATAATGAAGGTAATTTATGGCCTGTTTCAATAATTTATGGAGGAAATATAAGCGAAATTTTAATTGGAGAAAGCGAGATATTTAATGCAAAAGAGTTTTCAGAGTTTCTAATTAGGTTTGGCAATATTGAAAAGCATTTAATAAAAGTTTATGATGATATAAACGTTGTTGAGGTGGGAAAAAACATAAAGGTTTCTAAAGATGGTGTAGAAGGTTCGGGTCCTTTAGCTCAAAAAATTTATAGTATATTTAGGGAGTATTTGAGGACGAAGGGAATCAATCAATAACGGTGTTTTAATTAATGTTTATTATAAAAGATTTTGAATTAGCAGGAAGAATAGGTATTTTAAAAACAAACAGAGGCATTATAGAAACTCCTGCATTTTTCCCAGTTGTAGATCCTTTAAAGCAAGATGTTGAGGTAAAAGAAATAGAGGAAATAGGATTTAATCAAATCATAACAAATGCCTATCTATCATATAAGAGGTTTGGAGAAAAAGTAATAAGTGAAGGGATTCATAGAGTATTGGGATTTGATAAAGTAATAATGACTGATTCTGGAGCATACCAGGTATTAAAATATGGGAGCATTGATATTAACCAAGAAACAGTTATGAACTTTGAAAAAGCTATTGGGAGTGATATAGCTGTTATTTTAGATAAACCAACAGGGGATACTGATTTAAAGGAGGCCGAAGAGAGCGTTGATGAAACCTTAAAAAATGCTCATGATGCAATTAAATTAAAAGACGATAAAATTATTTGGGTTCTCCCGATACAGGGAGGAAAATACTTAAACTTGGTTGAGAAAAGCGCTAAAGAATCAGCAAATCTACCATTCGAGATGTTTGCTATAGGTAGTCCAACAGTTTTTCTTGAGAAGTATGGTTATAATTTAATAATAGATATGATTGCAACTGCAAAGAAATACTTACCTCCGGAAAAGCCTTTACACCTTTTTGGAGGAGGTCATCCCTTGATTTTCCCATTTGCTATAGCATTGGGCGTAGATACGTTTGATTCAGCCTCATATGAATTATATGCTAAAGGTGATAGGTATATAACTGATTACGGAACTGAAAAGCTAGAGGATTTAGAATATTTTCCATGCAATTGCCCGGTTTGTTCTAAATACACCCCTAAGGATTTAATGGAAATGGACGTAAAAGAAAGAAGGAGGCTTTTATCAATACACAACCTATATGTAATTAAAAAGTCAATAAATAGAACTAAACAGGCTATAAGAGAAGGGAGGCTCTGGGAATTTTTAGTTGAGATCTCTAGATACAGGCCGGAAGCCCAAAGTGCTTTAAGGTCATTAAGTAAACATATAAAGTATATTGATAGGTTTAACCCTAAATATAAAGGAAATCCTAGAGGGCTTAAATTTTATGGAATAGAGAATTCTTGGAATCCAAGAATTATTAACTATAAATCATGGATTTTAACAAAATATGAAGCAAAAGGAAATATTTTGTTGAAACCCTATAGGGGTTGTAAAAAAGAAGATGTAAAAGGGGCTCATGTAATATATTATGCTCCATACTTAGGTTTAATACCCTATGAAATATGCGGTCTTTATCCAACAGCCCAGTTCCATTACGTTAATCCTATATCAAGAGACGTTGAAAATGAATTGGTTAATATTATTAGAACATTTATTATAAAAAATAGGCAAAATAAAATAAAAGTAATTGCTGATAAAAACCTTTTGTTTAGTTATAGTGTAGGTGTTGAAGCAGAAAAATTAGGAGTAGAAGTTTTATGGATGTGAACTACCCGGACTTATGGCGGGCATCCTCACCTTGCGATGAGGGTTTTTATTTCTTAAAGAGGCATGATTCCCTTAAAGCGGAAGTTCTATAAACGGAACTGTTAGTGTGAAAGAGAGGTTAAGTAGGGTTTACTATACATTAAATTTCTTATTCCCAAGGGTACAACTAGCTCTTACAGCCAAGGTTTATGCATAATTATTTTGAGCTATAAAAACCTTTGAGGGCTATTTATCTCTCTCATGAAGGG
>NZ_JAWDMQ010000060.1:0-7499 GCF_046536515.1 Caldisphaera sp.
CTTTTCCTTTTCCATAAATGTCTGCTGTATCAAAAAAATTTATCCCTTTTTCATATGCATATTTCAATATTTTTTCTGGATCTTCTTTGACTCCCCATTCATTAGAGACTAGGGACCATAATCCAATTCCTATTTCTGATACTTCTTTATTAATGCTTTTTAGTTTTCTATACTTCATTAGTTTCACGGTTTTTTACATAAAACTAAAAAATTTAAAAGATAATATAGATTTTGACATTAAATTTTTATTAGAAAATTATGAGTTATTTGCCAAAAATTTAAAAGAACAAAAATAATTTTTGTAGCTTTTATAAAGTTTAATATAATAAATTACGCTACGTAAATTAAAACTTAAATTAAGTCAATATTTATGTATAAAATTATTATATGGAAATAAACAACATGAAAATTCAGAAAAGGAAATAAAAGTTTGTCAATATTTAATAATTGGTGATATAATTGGTATTAAAAAGACAGGCTTCCCATGCGGGATCTTTTTATCCATTAAATAAAGACGATCTTATTAAATCAATAGAGAATAGCTATTTGCATAAACTAGGGCCAGGTAATTTACCAAAAATAAATGAAAGGAAAAAAGAAAGCATTGGATATATAGTTCCTCATGCTGGATATATGTATAGCGGACCTATAGCTGCACACAGTTATTTTAATATAGCAAATGAAGGAAAACCTAAAGTATTTGTTATAGTAGGACCTAATCACACAGGTCTTGGAGAAAACGCTTCAGTATGGAAAGAGGGGATTTGGCAAACCCCTTTAGGAGATGTTGAAATAGATAATGAAGTTTCACGGCTTATTGTTTCTTATTCAAAATATTTTACCTTTGATGAAGAGGCACACTTATATGAACACTCAGTAGAAGTGCAGATACCTTTTTTACAACAACTATTTAATGACATCAAAATAGTACCTATTGTAATTAAGTTACAAAATGAAGAGGTGTCTTTAGATTTAGCAAACGCCCTGTATAAATTAATTGTAGATAACGGAGTAGATTTGGTTAATATAGCAAGTAGTGATATGAATCATTACGAACCTTATGATATCACTTATAAAAAAGATGAAATGGCATTAAAGAAAATTGAGGAATTAGACGTGAATGGGTTATTCAAGGTATTAGATGAGAACAACATAACGATGTGTGGTCCTGGACCTGTCGGGGCATTATTATACTTAGGTAAAAAGATGAACTCAAGAGTTCAGATATTAAAGCACGCAACTTCAGGTGATATTACTGGAGAAAAAGACTGGGTAGTAGGTTATGCTGCTGCAAGAGTAGTAAAGGCCTAAAATTCGTTTTCAAATGGAAATTTAAGCAATTTATAGCAGTTATTAAATGAAGATAAAGTGATACGAAATGAGGCTAAAATCATATTCATCAGCAGTTGTTTTAGGTTTTCCTATACCAGAAACATCAAACCCCTTTATTGCAATTCCAACTAAGGAGCTTATTTTTAATATAAATGTAGAAAAGTGTAGTAATAGTGATGTAATATTTAATAATTTTCCTAATGAAGTAAAAAGCTATATATTAAATTATTGGAAAAAATTAAATGAAGGATTAAACGAGAATCTGTGCGCAAAGATTAATTTAGAAAGCAATTTAGAAGGCTTCACCTATTCAGGACTTTATGCTGTTACAACCTCTCTTCTTCTGTATTCTTTAGGTAAATATAATAACGAAGTTTTGAATGAAGATGAAATAACAGAACTCTCTAGAATAACTGATAACGTTAAAGATCCTTCATGGTCTTCTGTTTTAGACTCGTTAAGGTATTCTTCATTAACAGGAAAAGCAGTAGTATATAGGAATGATGAGGAGAACTCAGTATTAAATAAAACAACATTACCAATTGAATTCAAAAACATGATTACATTAAGACAGAAATTGACGAGAGATTTATTAGGAAACGATGTTTATGGTTCTTTAACTCATCTCATGGGAATTTCAGTATTAGAGGCATCTATTAGATTAAGAGAATCAAATAACTTTAAGGATATTTTTAACATATTTAGACCAATAACTGATGCAATTTCTCAAATAATATGGGATTTACGGGTTGATGATAATTGCTTTTATGTTCCTGGTTTGCCCAATACTGCAGAAAAAATATGCATTTAAACACATTTATTTTTACTCATTTAAAATTTATTAGGGATTAAAATTGAAGTGCATGTCTGCTGTAATAAAGCTTGGTGGAAGTTTAATTACAGATAAATCATCACCGCGTACTGTAAAATGGGATTCATTGAATGATTCCGCATTGCAAATATATAAATACTATAAAGAAAACAATGCTAAAATTGCTATAATTCACGGTGGAGGAAGTTTTGGACATTACGAAGTTGAAAAAATAAGGAAAAGCAAAAATGTAATTGATCCTTTTTCAACATCATTAATTCAAGAATCTATGCTAACATTAGCCTTAGCGGTTTTAAAAGCATTGATAGATGTAGGAATTCCTGCTTCCTTACATCCTACGCATACTATATGTAAAAGCAATGCAAATGACTGCAACTACTTTTCAATAATAAATGATTTAAACAATGGGTTAGTTCCAATAACATATGGGGATGCAGTTTTTGATGGAGAAGGGAAAATTATTAGTGGAGACGATTTGTCTGTTCAGATTTCAAATCTAATAAATTCAGATTGCCTAATTTTTGCAACAGATGTAGATGGAGTTTTGGATGAAAAAGGCAATTTAATAAGAGAAATAAAGAGAAATCATTACATAAATGTCATAAATAGGGATGTCTTTGATGTTACTGGAGGAATTGTAAATAAAATAAATAAAGCATTTAATTCAAAATCAAATAATATAAGAATTGTATCTGGTAAAAAAATCTATAATGCATTAAATGGGGAAGATGTAGGAACAAAAATTATAAACCTTTAGCTTTATTCCAATACCTTATTATCTCATCTGATTTCATCACTACAAAAATTTTCCTCATATTAGCTAAAGACCTTTCGTGAGATTCCTTATCAGATGATGAAACAGCGTCTTCAGCAATTACAGGTAGAAAACCTAAATTAAACGCATCTCTAGCACTCGATTCAACACCAATTTCTGTTGCTATTCCAGTAAAAACTAAAGTTGTTATGCCTGCATTTCTAATCATAAGCTCAAAATTTGTTCCGACAAAAATACTTGCTGTATTTTTATTTATAACAATTTCATTTTTTTCCGGTTTAACCGCTAGTTCATATAAGTTAGGGTCGCTTCCCCAGGAGCCACCTCTGTTCCATATCGATATTAGAAACTTTCTAATTGGAGATTCGAATCTTTCTGGTAAAGGCGTTATTTTAGTATAAAAAATGGGTATGTTTAATGATCTAGCCGAATTTATTAGATTATTTAAAGAATTTATAAACTGTTCTTTATTAAAAATATGTTGAACTAGCATATTTTGAACATCCCACACAATTAAAGCTGATGTTTTTGGCTTAAACAAATCCTCATAGGAACTAAATTGACTCACCATCTCACCAAATTATATATATAGTTTAAATATATAAATATGCTTTTTTATTTTATCTATATAAATTTTTTTAAACTTTTCTCTATGTTAATATTGTAGTGATAAAGCGAACGACAAACCTCGCCCTTCAGGGCGGAGAGGAGGTCAGAAAATTGAAATTAATCCCTTCAATTATTTTCATTATATTATCTTTGGCCGGAATTGCTACAGCTTTAACTTCTTTTTATTACGTATATAGTCTAAATACTTCACCTCCAGCCTGTTATTTCAACGTTAATAATAGTAGAGTTAAGTTAAATTGTTTAAATGTGCTTAAAAGTTCTTATTCTTCGCTAAAGTTAAACATTGGTATAAAATTCAATGTTAACCTAGATGTCTTAGCTATAATTTATTTTACTATAAGTCTTTTATTATCAATAATAATGCTCTTTACAAGCTATTCAATATTGGCTCAACTTATTTGGTCTATAATAGGAACAGCTTTTATACCATATTTAGTGTACCTGGAAATATATGTTATAAGATCAGTATGTATTTATTGCACTACAATGCATATATTAATAATCTTACAGCTTCTGTTATCCATTTATTATATAATCAAAAAATTAATTTAAATTAGTTTGTTACTTTCCCTTTGTTCCTAATTGAAATTATAGTTCCATATGCTATTATTATTATTCCTATAACGCCTAAAATAATACTTAAAAATATTGAAATATATGATGGCCATAAAACTATTCCCACTACTGCGTATCCAACTCTTATTGGAGTACTGTAATTGTTTATCAGTGTAATAGTTCCATTGGTTGTTGCGGCAGCTATCCAAATATTATTGCTTCCTGCCTGAGAAATACTTTGTCCATTTGACAAAATTTTTAACGGATTCGAAGAATTATAGACAAGCAACTTACCTTGGCTTATAGAGACAGATAGGCTTTGATTTGGAGTTAATAAATATGTTGTAGAATTAATTTGTTTTTGAGCTTGCTTAATTGAGGTTGAGAATGTAGATTCTAATGAGTATGGAGAAACTATAAATAATAAAACTACGGCTGCCGCTAAAATAACAATTCCTATAGTAAATAATCTTCTAGCATTCGGCATCTAATTTACCTCACGTTATTTATAGAAAAAGAAGATTATAAATGAATTGTTCTATTTTACTTTCATTAAATAACCAGAAAATCCTAAAGACCAAATTAAATTAGGATATACTATAAGCCTTTCCATTCCACCATAATTAAAAGGACCATAAATGTTTAAAATGTATAATATTAAAGATACTAACCCAATGGTACCCATTATAGGCCATAATATATTTTTGTATGATTTATATTTAAAAGTTGCATATGATGATAGAGATGCAAACAAGAAAACTATTAATGACATAATAGTATGTAGATGGTATGGAGACCCTTCAGGGAAAAATCCAACACCTGCAGCACCGATACCAGACAAAATTAAAAATAATTTCAAAACTTTTCCTTCTAGCAAAAAAGCAGATATAATTAATAGAATGCCCATAAAAATAATTGATGTATTAAATATGTAACTAGTACTACCAACTCCTAAATCACTTATATAATTTTTTGAAATACTATATCCTGGATATAAAGACTCTGAAATCATCATAAATATAAAAAATTGAGCTACTCCAACAAATATAAGATATCCTGCTATTTTTTCTTTATTCAAATTGAACACCATAAATTATAAACATTTTTAAAAATTTAAATTTTTTAAATTTTATATTATTTTAAAAAAATATTATTTTAAAAAAATTATGGTAATACATATCCAATTGATCCAGCAAAGGCTAATATTAAAAATAGAAAACCATCTATAGCAGAAAATATTCCAGCTATTTTAGCATAAGTAGCTTTGCCTGTATAGCCATGAATTGATAAAAACACCGTTACAGGGACTAAGAAATATAATATAATAGAAATGAAAATTAAACCATGTATGGCAGTGTATGTAGCAAACATAGCAAATATTATACCAGTAAACCATAGAGCATGCTGTATAATATACATGTTAGTTCCGCCTAATATTAATGCTATCGATATCATCCATAGCAACAAAACAAAAGCAGCAGCAACGGTTGCATCAAATACAGCAGCGTCTTGAATAACAAAGGCTAATGCAAGAGTTTCCATTATCGCGCCGCTCAATATAACTATTCCAAAATCTTTAGGATTATTTTTAGCTCCACCAACACCCATATTAACAAAGCCTATAATTAAAGTCATAACACCGGCTTCCCAAAAAAGAGTATTCATAGCTGTGCTAGCTAATGCACCCAACTTTGTTTCACCAATTTATTAAAAATTAATGTAATATATAAATTTAACTATATTAAAAATATTAAATGAAATTTTCCCACCAACATTTAACCAGTTACAAAAATAATATTATTTATTGGAGATTAACCATTAATACTTTATAGATCTAGGGAATCTAACCAACATCAATAATATTATTATAGCTATCGCTGATGCAGCGACCAGATCACCAATCATTCTTAACCAAATTAAATTCTGAACTATTTGAATATTCCAGAACCCCAAACGGCCATTAGGTGTTGTCAATGTTTTTATATACCAAAATCCATATTTAAGTTCGTAAATCCATTGCAGTATGCCTAATGGTAATAAAGAAATTAATGCTTGTAAATAAAATCCTATAGTATAAACAACAGATGCTACTCCTAAATATTTTAGATCTCTTTCATTAAATCCTCCTGATAAAGTATAGGCTACGACCCACATTAATATAGTTGGTAATCCATAGGCTAATGGAAATGCTAAGTGTGCGTGAGCCATAGTAAATTGCAAATCATGAGTAAAGTAATTAATTATAGGAGCATTAATTAAACCTGCTCCAAAAACTGTTACTCCTACACTTCCACCTATTCCTGCAGATAAAACAAATGTTATTAAGGTCTTTTGGAACTGGTTTAATTTGTTTCCTTTATTTCTTCTAGCTGCTAAAATTACATAACCCATAGCCATACCTAATGGGATAGCCTCTAAAACACTTAATATAGCACCTATATACATCCATACCACTGGGAAACCTGTCCAATAATAGTGATGAGCTGTACCAATCATACCAGTTAGTACCTCTGTTACAGCATCTATAGCTACAACAGTTTTTGCTAAACCAGCTGGAATTAGTCCTTGTAAAACCAATAGTAATGCAAGCACAGCTATTACAATACCCGGCCAGAAACCTTCCACATTTGCATGCACAAATATCCACCTGAAGAACTCATCTTCAGTAAAGTATGGAAAAGGCTTTACTATTGGTAATGCGCCGATAAAGATACCTATTGCATCTCCTGCAATTAAGTATGATAAAACTTTGGCAAAAGGTTTAAGCAAATCAACTGTTATTTTTGATGCTTTATAAAATAGATATGAAACATAACCTAAAAGAAAAGTAATTAATAATAACCAAAATGAACCAACTTCTATTACATCTCTTCCCTGAGCTCCGAATATAAACCACCATGGAGAAGGTATTAATTGTAGATAACTTGCCCATAATCCGAACAATGAGCCTAATGCAGTGAATAAACCTAATATTATGACAGTAATCATTGTTTTTCTAGATATATTTAGTCCAAAGTAAGGTAAAACAAATAATGAAAACATTATCCATGTTAATGAGATCCAATATATAGCTAACCATATATGCAATCCCCTTGCAACATTAAATGGTAAGACAGATAAAAGATTTAAACCATATAAAATAGGCGTAGAATATAAGTGCATAACATATGCCCCTAATAAACCTTGTACTCCAGAGCCAAGAGCAGCTATAAGCATAACCCATAATGCTAGCCTTTGTGTTTTGTTAGGTTTAGGTAAATCAATTTTCACTACAGGGTCATTCCAATGCGATATCAATTCTCTAATTATATATATTATAAGAGGTATCCCTACAGCAAAAATAGCTCCTACCATAGCAAATGTAGAGAAATAAAC
>NZ_JAWDMQ010000061.1:0-7452 GCF_046536515.1 Caldisphaera sp.
GGTAGAATTGCTTAGGAAAGGGGGCCAAATAAACAAAGTCCATCTTTATTATAAAAAGTGTTATTTCTATACGATCTAGCCGGACAACCTCCTTGACATAACGAAGAGATTTTGCATGTTTTGCACTCTTTTATATTTTCCCATCTTTTTTCTCTGAAAAATTTAAAACCATTTTCCCATAAATCTTTTAGGCTATCCTTTCTTACATTACCTTCTTTAAAATTTTCCAAAATTAATAATTCACACCCATAAACATCACCATTTGAATCTATAATTAACCTTGAATTTCCTGCAGGACAAGAATAATAATTATTTATCCCCTTCTTTATAAGTGATTCATAAATTCCCTTTAAATCATCTAAATAAAACCTAAAACCATTAATAGTTATATTTATCTCATTTGTATTTAATTTTTTTATTTTATTATAAACGGTTACTGCTGAATTTCTTGGTAATCTTACATTGTTTGTTTTCGCTCTTCCAAATTCCTGCACAGGACTGAAATTTATTGTTTTTACGCCAAGATTTTTAGCAAGATCAATCATATCACTTATATAGTTTTTATTAGACTCTGTTATTACATAACTTAGAGTAGTTTTAATTCCTTCATTTAAAAGATTTTTGACTCCATTGATTGCTTTTTGAAATGATCCAACACCTCTTATTACGCTGTTTATATTTTCATTTGGGCCATCAATACTCACTTGGACTTCATTAATTCCTGATTTTTTTAGTTTTCTTGCAATTTCTTGATTTATTAAAGTACCATTAGTGCTCATGGCAGTATAAATATTTAATGATGTAGAGTAAAAAATAATATCGAACAAATCATTTCTTAATAAAGGCTCACCGCCTAAGAGATAAATTATTTCAATACCTAATGATTTTAATTGATCTATAACATTAAACCACTCATAAGTTTTAAGTTCATCCTTTAAAGGCTTACCTGCAGAAATGTAGCAATGGATGCAATTCAAATTACATTCTCTAGTTATGTATAGCGTTGCTTGAATTAAATTTCTATTAAAAAATTTATTATTACTAGATAAATGAGTTAAAGGCGTTGCTGGGCAATCCATTAAAAAGGCTAGCTCATCAAATGCTAATTTCAATCATATACACCAAAAAAATTAGTTTAATGGAAGGTTTTACCTATTTCTTTAATACATTTAAAGAACTGTTTAAGCGTGTATTAATTTTGATTAATATGTTTTACAATCAAAAGCCTTGCCCTTTAGAGCGAGGAGGAGGTCAGACCTTTATAAGGAAAAATTATGCAAATACTTAATCAAAAAATTATAAAATTTAAAAGTATGCTTTTAATTTTCCTACATTTTTATATTATTTAGGGAGAAAACTTGGAAAGCATAATAATAAAAATAAGCGGTAGCTTGATTTATCCGCCAAATCCAAATTATTTTAATAAACTAAGAGAAAATATTATAAAATTAATAGACGATTATAGGTTTGGTATTGTTGTTGGAGGAGGTCCATTAGCAAGAAATTATATTAATAATTTAAGGAGTTTAAATATTTCTGAATCGATTTTAGATATTTTAGGAATTGAATCTGCAAAACTGAATGCATTAGCCTTGTCAACAGCATTAAATCCTTATGCAATCCCAAAAGTTCCCAACAATATAACAGAAGCGATAGAAATGTTTAGTAAAGATTTAATACCTGTGTTAGGCGGTCTTCAACCAGGTCATAGCACTAACGCCGTATCTATAATTTTAGCTGAAAGCTTAAACTCAAAAACTGTTATAAACATGCTTAACGGAGTTGATGGCATATATACTAAAAAACCTAATGAACCTGATTCAAAAAAATTAGTCAAAGTCACATACAATGATATGGAGTCAATAATAAAAAATATAGATCAATTAGCAGGAGGTTATGAACTATTGGATCATGTAGCGTTTGAACTAATAAAAAGAAGTAAAATAAAGGTAATATTTGTTGATGGAAAAGATCCTGATGTTATATATAAAATAATTAAATTAAAGGAAAAAATAGGATCTGAGCTAACACCGGAATAATTATCCCCTATGCTTCGGATATATTTTTATATATTATTTCTTAATGATAAAGCGAACGACAAGCCCTTCTAGGGGGGCGGGGTAAAGTTTTTTAAGATTAAAAACTTAAAATTGAGACAGTTGCCAAAGAGGTATGCGTCACTGAAATATGAGTATGCATCTACCCCAACTAACAAGTGTAATAAAATATGAATCTAGGCCGATCAACCTTTAAAACATGAGGAGCGGGAGCCGATTTCTCCCGCAATATCGGCTTGGGGGATAATAGAGTAATACCCATAAAGGGGTGTAACCCTTAAGACCTCAGGGAATTCCCGCCCTTCAGGGCGGGGAGGAGGTCAGAATATAGTAACTCAGCATCTATACTTCTATTTTATCTTGGACATTAAGACGAAAGGTTCTTAAAAATTCTAAAAATTTTACAATTTTCTGTCATAAAATAGAAAGGTTGTATCTATAAAATCTTTAAAATAAACATAAAAAGAGAATTATACTAAAAAGCTTTTAAAATATCAAGGTTATTTAGATAATGCTGTTTTAATCAAAGTATTTATATATACTTGTCTATCTATATTGGGGATATTCACGACATAACATAGAAGGCCTCCCATAAATGACCTTATCCTTACAATACCTTCATCGTTATCGCTATTAAATGCTTTTTTGCTTATTTCCTTAACTAATGGACTGCATAACTCTCTAATATTATCCCCTAATTCTTTATAATTATTCATAGCAGATAAAGTGTGCAAAAGAAGTTTTCTCATGATAGGATTACTGTATTTTTCAAGATATTTATTTCCAATGCATTCAAGAACATTATCATTTTTTTCTTCTAAACAGCTTTCTATTATATCTAAAGGTAGGCTTTTTTTCGCCACTTCTAAAATTAGCTGATCCTTGGTCTTAAAATGCCAAAAAACAATTCCCTTAGAAACTCCAGCTTTTCTGCAGATCCGATCTACAGAAGCTTTATAAAAACCCTCCTCAGAAAAACTTTCTGCAGCTGCCTCTAATATCTTTTCTTTTGTCATCTCTGCATTTCTTTGTCTTATTTCATTTTCTTGCCTCATTTAGATCCCAATAGACTTAATGGTCAATTGATCTTTATAAGCATTACTAATATAATAACATTACCTCTTTTTTAAAAAATAAATTTAAAATATCTTTAAGATTACTATTATTTTATGCCTTATTACTTATTTTTTGGGTTTTAGCAATAGTTCCCAGATAAAGAACAATGCTGTTACTATAGCAAATACCCATAATGTAATTGAAAATCCTATTATAGATGCCATATATCCAACCAAAGGCATTAATGCAGACATTATCATCATAGATGAACTGAAAAATGAAGTTGATGTACCTATTTCTTCAGGCTTAAATGTAGTGTTAGCTATTTGCAACCCTAAAGTCCATGAAATTCCATCAGGTATTGCTGCAATTAAAACAGCAAGAACGAAAAATATTACTGAAACAGAGCTAAGAGCTAAAAATATTGAAGCAATTAAAGCAATAGTTACTGCAAAAACTAAATAAGGTCTTCTGTTTGATATAGGAGATTTTAGCCTAATAATAAATCTAGTTACTACATCTCCAACGAACATAGCAGCAAATAAGTAAAAAACTGTTGTTGCTGAAAGTTCTAACATTTTGCCATATATTACTCCAAAAGAAAGTATTATAAAAAACGGTATGGTATAAGCAAATGCAGCAATAACAGCCCATGTATATTCTCTATATTTAAATAAAGAAGCTATACTTGCAGAACCTTTATGCTCTTTTGCCTCCATGTATTTTAATGAATATTTACCTCTAAGAGCAACTACAAATGGAATAGCAGCAAATGCCATTATTGCAAACATAAAGAATAGTTCCTTTATTCCAAGATGTAAAAGATAACCAGTAGTAAATGGCGCTACTATTAATGCAAGTGCAACCCAGAATGAAAATGCAGCCTGTTCCACTTGTCTTTTTGACTGTTCTACTGATGCCATACCAGCCATGGTCATAAATGAATCCATAACAAGGCCGGTTATGAAACCATCAATTATCATTAATGTGTAAACTTCGACATATCCATGAATTACTATATAGAGAGGCATCGTAATGCCAAGTAAAAATAAAGATATTATTTCAACAGTTTTTAGCTGGCTTGGCCTAAACTTTCTCATTGCAAAAGCAGAAAATGCGAACGCTACCGTAAACAAAGCAAAACCTATACCAACTTCAAAAGAGTTCATTCCAAATGCTAAACCGAGTGATCCTATTGATGTTTGATAAAATTGTAACAAATACCTACCAAGAAATGCTGCAATAATTATTAGCCATTCTGCTCCACTTATTACGCCGAAATCCAGACCAACCTTTCTTAAGCTTTTCTTTTTTTCCACTGAACTCACCAATTTATTAACTGACCAGTCAGTATTATAAACTTTTCGTTTTTATTTTATTATCTATATCTTTATGGCATTTGAGCGGTAGGTGGTCATGGACTCATTTAAGCCTAATAGCACAGGGCTTACATTTTATATAGCTCTCACCCTTTTAGACATAGCCCCAATAAACGCGAAAGGTTTATTTATAGTTACAGATAAAAAGATTTCTATTAATATGAAAAAGGATTAACCCCGTGTCTAATCTGCATTTTTAAATATATTCCTCAAAGATATATAAATAATTAGGGGATGAATATCAATGCCAGCCATAGAGGTGAGAGACCTGGTTAAGGTCTATTCTGGGGGCGTTGTAGCATTAAATGGCGTCAACCTCACCGTTGAAGAAGGGGCCTTTCACGCTATTTTGGGCCCTAATGGAGCTGGCAAAACTACCCTCATAAGAATCATCACTACACAAATTAAGCCTACCAAGGGCACTATCAAGGTCTTCAGCTTTGATATCTCGTCTTATGGCAATAGGGTCAGGGAGTTAATAGGCTATGTGCCTCAGGAGATGAGCCTGTGGACTGACTTGACTGGATATGAGAATGCCACAATATATGCAAAGATATATGGAATAGAGTCCAGCAGGAGGGCCAATGTCATTGATGAGGCTTTAGAGTTCATGGGACTTAGGGATGCCGCAAAAAGGCTCGTAAAGACGTACTCAGGCGGCATGATAAGAAGATTAGAAATAGCTATAGCATTAATAAGTAGGCCGAGGCTGATCATACTTGATGAGCCCACTATTGGCTTAGATCCAAGGGCAAGGATGCTAATATGGGAAAGGCTTTTGGCATATAAAAAAGAGTACGGGATCACTATATTTTTTGCAACACATTACATGGACGAGGCTGATAAGTACGCAGACATGGTCTCCATAATTAATAGAGGGAAAATAATAGCAGAAGGAAGGCCCTTAGAGCTTAGGAAAGCTTACGGAGTTGACAAGATAGTCCTACGGATAGACGGAGATGTGGATAAAGCCAAGGAGATACTTTCAGGGCTCGACTTTAATGCAAGAACTGATAACAATGGTGAAATCTCGATTGTCGTGAAGGAACCGTCTGCAGCGCTGCCTAAGGTAATAGAAAACCTTAACATCTCTGGCATCACCGTACTCGAAGCAAGGATTGTAGAGGCCTCTCTTGATGATGTCTTCATTAAGCTCACAGGTGAAGGGATGTTTGAGGAAGAGGGGATGGAGCGCATAAGAGACGTCCTGTCGACAAGAGGTATGATAAGGAGAGGCGGCTAATCTATGAATTACAAGAAGATGAAAACTTTCATGAGCATCTTGGCTATGGTGGAGATGGAGCTAAGAAGGGTATGGCACGACCCTGTAGAAATTATTACAAGGGCCGTACAGCCAGTTCTCTGGGTGACAGTCTTCAGCGTAGTCATGGCTCATAGAGTAAACCTAGGCGTTCAGGACTACACCTCCTTCATCGCCCCCGGAGTCGTGTTCCAGTCGGCTACCTTTATAGCATTGGCGTATGGCATCATGATGGTGTTTGAGAGGGAGTCAGGCGTCCTTAAGAGGCTCCTTTCATCGCCAATACCTAGAGCAAATATAGTCATAGGGAGAACCCTTGCAGGGTCAGTAAGAGCATCAACGCAATACATAATAGTCCTTGCCTCAGCGGCCTTGGTCAGTGCTAAGCTCACAGATAACCCGCTGCTGTTAATAGCAGGCTATGTAATAGTTGTCTATGCAAGCATAGGCTTCACAGCCATATCAATACTCTTGGCATCAGTGATGAAAACCAGGGAAAGATTCATGGGTATAATGGGCGCGATATCCATGCCGCTGTTCTTCACAAGCAGCGCGCTATACCCTATAAGCATAATGCCTAAGTTACTCCAAGTAGTAGCGCTATTTAATCCCTTGACTTACGCTGTTAATGCGTTGAGAGATTTGGTGCTGTATGATAAGCTAAATATACTTATGGACTTGCTGGCGTTAACAATATTTAACGTTTTCTTCTTGGCTATAGCCATAAAAGAGTTAAACAAAATAATAGAGTAACAATATCTTAAATCTTATAAAAGTAATTAAAAAATATTAAGATATTAAAAAAATCAATATCAATTTTTAGCCTCATTGACTTGATTGCTGGCCCTGGCCGGTTAGCTTCTTTATTAGAAGGTAGATCTTGTTGCCTATTATTGACGAGCTCGGTATTAGCACTAGGGTGCCGTCCTGCTTTCTGACCTGAGTAAACAGAGCACCTATGTCCTCTACGATACCATCTTCACCAAGTATGTTTACATGGTCGCCGACCTTGAAGGGTCTAGCAGCAAGTATAAATATGCCCGCTACTGCCTGTCCTGTTACTTGTTGCATGGCAAAGCCCACTACAATGCCCAAGAAGCCACCTATGGTTAGACCTCCTACTCCTCCCACTGCTGCACCAACAACAGCCGCTATTATGGCTATTATGCCTATAATCCTCATTATGTTTTTGAAGGCTATTGCTGTGGGGTGGTCATACTTACCCCTTACTGTCCAATAGATGAAGTTTGAGAAATAGTTAACAATGTACCAGCCAAAGGCCAAAACCAGTACAGCGTTGACGTATTTAAAATATGAAATAACTTTAAACATTGTCATAACGTACTGAAGGCCTGCAGCTATAACAATATAAAGCACTATGAAAACTATCATCAAAGTTAAGGAACTTCCAGCCCTCTTTGCAGACTCAACCGGAGTTATAGACTCTTCCTTTTGGACTGACATACTATCACCATATATTATTATTTTTGATAACATATATTTAAATATTATTGTTTTAACACATAAATAATTGTTAGTTTTTATGATCAATTTACAACCGAAAGCCTCGTCCTTTATGGCAAGATAAAGTTTTTTAAATTTAAAAAAAAATATAAAAATTGAGAAAGCTGCTAAAGAGTTATGCTTTACTGAAATATGAGGTAAGCCTTTACCCCAACTAACAAGCATAATATGGTGT
>NZ_JAWDMQ010000062.1:0-7343 GCF_046536515.1 Caldisphaera sp.
CAACAAGCAATTCCCTTTAGAAGTTCATTAACTTTAGGCTTAGTTATAGCGATTATAAATGTATCTTTAGCTTCTATTATGTTATTGGAAAAAAGGAAATAATTATAACCTATTTATATTTTTAAATTATTATTTCTTTTCCAACACCCGCTTCTTTAAATGCGTATGGTAAACCTTTTCTCAATAATGATATTCCATCAATACCTGTACAATGAGTCCCTGAAACAACCTTTGGGGACTTAGAATTTAAATATGAAACTATGTTATTTACTCTCTTTTCATCAAATCCCATAAAATGAAGTCCACCAATTATACCCTTCAACTTATTTGTATTTGTAACTTTAAAGCCGTATTCAACTATATTTTCAACTCCTGCATGACCACAACCGGTTAAAATTAAAAGGCCATCTTTATCAACTATATATAAAGCCATGTCATCAGGAATTTCATCTAATAATCCTCCTGCATGGCTTGGCCCCCAATTTCTTGGTATATATCCTGAAACATATAGATTCTCTTTTAATTTATATGGTGAATCAATTAAGATTAATTCTGCACCTCTTTTTTCTAAGTCTTCTTTAGTAAAATTAACTCCGGCATTAATTTCCCCCTTCTCATCTTTTGCCTTGGCTGGAGCAAAGAGATTTTTATGAGCTATTATTTTAATTGGCTTATTTCTCATTTCTAAGAATTTAATTAGTCCGCCCGTATGATCGAGATGCCTATGACTTAAAACTACATATTCAGGCTCTTTTACATCTATTTTAAGGGCTTTCATATTATTAATTAAAGCATCTCCACTTAATCCTGTATCATATAGTATCTTGTAGTCATGAATATAAGCAGAAAATCCCCATTCACTTAATAATTTATCTCTTAAAGAACTAAGTGTTGTAACATAATTATCTACTAAAATAGTTATCTTCATTTAACTCACCGTTTATTATTAAACAATAAAAGATTTTATATATTTTACATAATATATTATAAATTGATGCTATTTATTTTTCCTTTTTATAATTTCATCCCCTTTTCTTGCAAATTCGTTATCCTTTTTTTCATATTCATAATATCCTATTAACTGATAAAATTCTTCTCTACTCATAATTTTATCCAACATGAATTTTTGTGTCCCTTTATTTTTTATTTCAATTAAAGTATCTTTAATTGCTTTCATAGCAGCTCTAAAGGTGGTTACTGGAAAAATAACTATTTTAAAACCTGCTTCCTTAAATTCATCTGCTGTTATATAAGGGGTTTTACCGAATTCAGTCATGTTAGCTAATAATGGAGCCTTAACTTCTTTTGCAAAAAGCTTGAATTCATCTAAGCTTGTTAAAGCCTCTGGAAATATTATATCTGCCCCTGCCTCCAAATAAAGCTTTGCTCTTTCTATTGCTGATTCTATCCCTTCAGTTGCCCTAGCATCAGTTCTTGCAACTATCAACATATCTCTTCTTGCATCATTTGCAGCAACAATTTTCTTTACCATATCTTCAGCAGAAATTGTTTTCTTACCTGATAAATGACCGCATTTTTTAGGCATGTCTTGATCTTCTATTTGTATTGCCGCCGCTCCTACCTCTTCTAGCTCCTTTACCGTTCTGTAAACATTTAATGATTCGCCAAAACCGGTATCTGAATCAACAATTAAAGGTATGTTTATAACATTAGTTATCCTTCTCGTTGAATCATATAATTCTGTAAAAGTTATTAAGCCCAGATCAGGCATTGCAAGAGTTCCTGTTAATGCTGCACCAGATAAATAAGCAGATTTAAATCCCATGCTTTCAACTAGAAGTGCTGATGCAGGGTCAAAGACACCAGGAGTTATTAATATATCTTCTTTTTTCAATAATTCCCTCAGCTTTTCTCCAGGACTTTCAAGCCTTTTTTTATATAAAAACGCCATCTAAGCTCACCAATTTATTAATTGAACATAAATTAATAAGCATTATTGAATAAAAATAAAGCTTAAATTTATTAAATACTCAATAATAGTGGTGATATAAATGGGAGGAAGACAAAAGACAACGCTATTTTCAACGAGCAAGAGGGAAGAAGAAAATAAAGGTAAAAAGAAGTGAGCTGTAACATTTTCCCTCCTTTGAGGAGGGGTAAAAAGTTTATTGTTTTATTACCTCCAAGTATTTTATCTGTTGAGGATAGTTTGATTGATAAAACGAGCAAAGCAGGTTTTATTTCCAGAATTTTATCAATATTCAGAGTTGATGAGGTAATCCTATACAAGGATGAGGAGACAAGCGATTTTGATGAGAAAATGCTTAACCTGATATTAAATTATCAAGTTATTCCTCCTCATATAAAAAAGAAGGTAATGAAGAAAAACAAGATGTTAAAATATGCAGGAATCTTGCCTCCACTAAGGTTAGTTAATCATGATCCTCCAAAAAAAATTGAAATAGGAAAAATATTAGACGGTTATATTGAGAAGTGCGATAAAGATAATTGTATAATTTATTTAGGTATGTTAGGAAAAGGGATTTTGGATAAGAAGGAAGCCGATGATGTTAATAAAAGCAATAAAATAATTACTGTTAGAATTAAGTCAATTAATAAAAACATCTTATTGGAAAAAGCTTCATGGGAAAACTTATATACTGGATATAAGGTCTCAAAAGCAAATAGTTTAAAAGAAGAAATAAACAAGCTAAGGAATAATAAAAATCTAATAATAGGAACAAGCAAATTTGGAGATTGTTTTGATAAAAAAATTCAAGATAATCTAAAAAATGATATTGATAAAAGTAATGGAATAGTCTTAATTTTTGGTGGACCTCACGCTGAACTATATAAACAAAAAGAAAAATTTGATTATATTTTAAATACAGTCTTAAATCAAGGAACATTGACCGTTAGAACTGAAGAAGCATTAGCTGCAACGCTTTCATTGTTCAATTATTTTGTGTAACCATTGTTAACTGGGGGGTTAACAAAATATAATATTATAGTAAATAAAATCTGCTTTAATAAATATCTTTTAGATATTTTACTTATACTTTAAAATTTATCTAAACTTAAATATGTGAACTACCCCGCCCTCACGGACAGGGCATCCTCACCTCGCGGTGAGGATTTCCTGCTTCTTCTAGAAAACTTACTATACACCCCCTCTGAGAAGGGAATGTATAGCAGAGGTTTCCTGTCCACAGCTTGGGTGTCCTTAGGTGTTATCTTTTTCCCTTCTTTCCTAGCGTTATTCACTGCATCCAACAAAGCATTGTACACTTTAACCTCAACCTGCATTATTTTGAGGAGTTTTTCCTCTACTTCCCTAGTTGGGTAAATTCTGTACTTGAATGATAGCTGGATCTTGTTATTCTTTTTCCTGGCTCTCCACATATTTTTTCAATACCTCCAGTGTTACTTGTCCACTTGTTGCTAAGAAGTAGGAAGGCGACCAGAAGTGTCCTTTCCATAGTTTTTCCTTTACTTGAGGAAATTTTCTCTGTATTTTCCTAACGTGATTGTCTTGATCGCGTTTATGTATCTGGGTATATTCAAGGTTGGTTTCGCCTTGAATGACATGTGGAAGTGATCTTTATCTACTCCTATGTCTATGACTTCAACCTCCCTAAGAACGCAGTATTTCCATTCGTTCAGATGGTCGCTCTCCAGCTTAATCGTCCTTTTCAGCGTCTTCAACACACTTGACCGCCTTCTCGTATTTATGAGACCTATGACCGTAAACTGAATGCGATCCTCTGTCCAATCTGTACTGCATAGTTATATCTATTTTTTAATAACTATAAAAGGTTTCTGTAAGGAGGCTATCCATCCCCCACCTTACGGAGGGGGACTTCCGCCCCCTTAACCCCCAGAAAGTTAAAAATAGGGTTTATTCACTCATTAACTTCTCATCATTAAAGCAATTTCATAGTTTTCAATTATTTCCAGTTATTGACAATATTTGGTATTTTAATAGGTTTATTCCCAATAACATGTGCTTTTTTATTTAATAATATATAAGTTTTATTTTGCTTTAGAAATTTATTTAGGCATAAGAAACAATAATTAAGTATGATAGCAATTAACAAGAAATAGAAAAAGAGGCGTTTAATAGATTTAAAAAAAATTAAAATTTAAAAGATAGTATTTCTTCAAAATTTATTTTATTGTCATAATAAACCTTAACCTCAAAATTTTCAGTATCTATTAATGCAAAATGCTTACAGCTCTGAGAACTATCTACTCTTAAATACTTAGTACCGCTTGAAAACTCATAAAAAGAATAACAGGGTTTCATGTGCCCGTTTAGATAAAGCCTTGGCCTTAATTCCATAATAAAATCCAAGATGGCTTGGTTATATATATCATTTACCATTCCCTGATAAACTTCTGGTAAATAAGGTGGTTGATGCGATATAAATATATCTAGCTTATTTGCATGTTTTTTAATTTTTTGATTAATTTCTTTCAAGTAACTTTTAATGATATTTTTCTCATCATCATATTTTCCTAAAAATGGCATTTTATCTTTAAGCAACCCATTAATGCCAGAAATGGTAATATTGTCTAACTTAATCACTTTTCCATCTTTTATTGAATAATCTTTAATAATATTAAAGTTTTCATGATTACCATAAATTGTTATGAGCTTTACTTTACTGCTAATTATCGAGAAATCGTTTGGGGTTACATCTTTGTCCCAATCACCTGCTGATAATAAAACATTAGGTTTTATCTCATCGATTAATCCATTTAACCATATCATTGCATAAGACTCGTCAGTGCCTTTATAGCCCTTCAAATTCATATGGATGTCACTTACAAATAATAAACGCAAATCGACTCCCAAAATTATTAAAATTAATTAAGTTATTAAACTATATATATATAAAAATAGCAATAGAAGTTACGCAACGGAAAAACACTTTGTCAATTATAATATTACTTTTAAGCAACTTATCCAATTTATATACAAACCTTTCTATTTGAAAACATGAAATTTTATTAGTAAAGTCAGATCCATAATCTATAAATAAATCTGTTAACATCTAGAATAAAAATGGGGTATGATTAGGAATCCGGGACCTGAACCCGAAAGGGTAATGTAGGGCAACGCTGCATGACCCCGGTGTTAGATATGAAGGTTGCTTTAGTTACTGGAGGAGATAGAGGGATAGGAAGGGCAATAGCATTAAGGCTTTCTTCTCAAGATGTTTTTACAATAATAAGCTATAGGAAGAGGGAGGACGAAGCTAAGTTAACATTAGAATTAATAAAATCGAAAAACGGTAAAGGTGATATGATAAGAGCAGATATATCAAGCAAGGAAGACGTAGAAAAGATGGTAGATTACATAAAAAGTAAATATGGAGGAGTAGATATATTAGTTAATAATGCAGGAGTTGGTTTTTCTTCTAAATTTGTTGATTTAACTTATGATTCATGGTTCAAGCAAATACAGACAAATTTAACTGGAAGCTATTATGTTACAAAGATGCTAATTGATAATATGATAAATAAGAAATGGGGAAGAATAATTTTCATGAGCAGCATAGCAGGAATTTATGGTGCTGAGTATTTAATTGCCTACAGCGCAGCGAAAGCGGGTTTGATAGGTTTAGCAAAATCCTTAGCAATAGAGATGGCAAAATATAATATAACTGTAAATGTAGTTGCTCCAGGTTTTATTGAAACTAAATTAGGAAAAAGCTATTTTGAATGGCTTGATTCAATCGGCTATAAAGATTCTGAAAAGAATTATATTTCTCTTATACCAAGCAATAGGCTCGCAAGTGAGGATGAGGTTTCATCTGTAGTATCATTTTTAGTAAGCGAAGAAGCTAGCGGAATAACTGGGCAAGTAATAACTGTTGATGCAGGGGCATCCTTAATGCCTGGAAGCGTATATAAAAGAGCATAAAAGAAACTGAATACTTACAAAATTGCATGAATATTCAAGTAAATAGCTTTTAATTAAAAGCAATTGGCAAAGCTATATTATAAAAATTTTTATTAATATAAAGATTGTAAGTTGCTTAAAAGTTAGAGAACTAAGTTAAAAATGATTTATAATAGTTTTATTTGATGTTATCTAAGGAAGTTATTATTTTTATTCCCATAGTATTGGCCATAGCTATTACTTCACCTTGATATTTATCATGTATAAATGGAGTAATAACAATTACTTGGTTTACTTTAATTCCATATTTCTTCTCATAGAGTTCCTTTTTCTTTTTTATTATAGGTAAATCGCTTCTCTTTAATGATGACATTATTTCTATAATCATAGTATTTCCATCTTTAATTACGATATCTATTTCTATCTCTGAGGGTTCATTATATACATACCCTTCTTTATCATATATTATTTCATTTTTAATTTCCCAACCAATATCTTTTAAAATTTCATATATGCCATTTCTGAAGGAACTTTCTGACATGATACCCCATCTAGCACCTATAGCATTTATAATGTTCTCTAATTTTTTAATGTCTTCCTTTGTGGCAAACTGTTTGGCCTCTTCCTTTGTAACCAACTTAGATATGTCTTCCTTTGTGGCAAACTGTTTGGCCTCTTCCTTTGTAACCAACTTAGATATGTCTTCCTTTGTGGCAAACTGTTTGGCCTCTTCCTTTGTAACCAACTTAGATATGTCTTCCTTTGTGGCAAACTGTTTGGCCTCTTCCTTTGTAACCAACTTAGATATGTCTTCCTTTGTGGCAAACTGTTTATCTATATTCCCTACTTTTTCTTCTAGGCTTGTAACCTTAATTTCTAACTTTGAAAGGGAGTTTTTTACTTCTCTAATATCATCTTTTGTTGCAAGGCTTTGCCATGGGGTAAGCTTAGCTAGTACTTGATAAATTATTTCAGGCTTAGATATTATAACATCTGCTATTATAGTTGGATTATCGAGTAATATCTTTTTTATCTCTTCCTTTAATTCCTCAGATTTCACTTTTAGTTACCTTTTTCCTCATATTATAGGAATTTTAAGCCTTATATTTTTCTTCTTTAAGTTACATTAAAAAATTAATTGACAATCTAATTTCTTAAACTTTGTTAACATGGTTTTTATATTATGGTTTAATGCTCATGTTTAGCCAATTGTTAACCGGGGGGTTAACAATGACGAAGAATAAATAAGAATAAACTAATTATTTAGTTGGATAGTAATATTATTCAATATAATATATATTAACTACTGACCTCCTCTCTGCCCTAAAGAGCGAGGCTTTCAGTTATAAACACTCTTGTTTTAATCATAATTTCCTAAATCCACTATTTTTGATCATGTCTTTAAACATTTGTGAATAATAATCAATTTTGCTGACCTCCTCCCCGCCCTGAAGGGCGAGTTCCCTGAGGTCTT
>NZ_JAWDMQ010000063.1:0-7324 GCF_046536515.1 Caldisphaera sp.
GCATTTATAATTTTTATGCCCTTTTTCATTGCATATTCAATATCTACATTATCCAAACCTACTCCAAACCTAGCTAAATATTTTAATCTATTTGAGCTATCTATTATTTCTTTGTCTATTTTCAACCTGCTTCTGAATACAAGTATATCATAATTATTTAAAACCTTAATAATTTCTTCCCGAGAAATACCAGGATTATAATTTACTTTAACACCGTTATTCCTTAACAAAAAAACTAACCTATCTGGAACGCTATCAACCACGAGTGCGTCGACAATTACGAACACCTCTCTTTGTTCTCACTTATTGTTTAAGTATATAAACTTTTCCCACTAAAAATTAATATTCTAACTTTCAAAAATATTCTATTTGATTAAAATAACTGCTCGTCAATAAAATCCTACAGCATTCTAGTTCCTTAATAGTAATATCAACAACTTTAAACTTCTCTCTATGTAAAGGGCTACTCAAAACTATGGTATGGTATTCCCCATTTTCTCCTAAAGGATCCGCATTATCTTTTTTTGCTAAATCAATAAACCAATCTATATTGCTTTTGTCAATAACCTTTCCAACGCTTTCTCTCAATTTTTTAGGTCTTGCTCCCAAAACTTTAAATAAATAATTTTCATTTATATCCTTCATAAGAATTTCTAGCGTATCTTGACCCCACAAAGGCTCTTTAAGCTTAGCCCCTGCCTCATTTACTAACTTTTCCATATATTTTAAATGATCCTCAACATAGACATCCCCTGCAACCAATGTATCAACATTAAGCTTTTTTAGCAGTTCTACAGTTTCATTAAATTCCTTCCCTTTATGAAGCCTTTTAACAATTATTGGGACTCCAATAGCTGAAGCTGAAGCAATTGTAGATTGCAAGTTAACTATGTGAGGGCTTGGTTCTGGAAATTCATAGATCAAAAATAAAAAAACATCAATCGGCCATTCCAATTGTGCTGCTCTAAGACCGTCTTTTCCGCCTGAAAACATAGATATCTTAACCATAATACACCCCCACATCTAAAAATAATATACTGCATTTAATCTATTACTTAATATTTATATATAGCTCTACTTTTTTATCTTTTAAATAATTTAATGCTATTTTATATATTTTTTCTAAGGGCGCCTTTCCATGATAAACATCTTCTTCGAATTCCATATTTAATCCCATTTTCAATCCAATTTTATAAGCTGGTGAATTTTCTGCATGAAAATAAGCTTCCATAATCTTAATACCTCTAATATATGAGCCTAAAATTAAAAATGCTGCTACTATAGTTCCTAAACCTCTTTTTCTATGTTGAGGGCTAACTATAAAAGCAAGCTCGGCACTTTCAATACTATATGAAAAATTTTCACCCAATGCAGCTATATTTTTTTCTTCATCCTCTCCTATTACTGCAAATCCGTACTTGTTTTTTTCTCCGAATATTTTTTCAACATGAGATGAAAAATCTCTATAAAAGCTTAGAAACCTAAAGTATATTGATTCATTGTCCATTGATTCATAGAATTCTATTATTTTTCTTTTATCTTCTTTGCTTGCATATCTAAAGGTATAATTAATACCTCCATCTTTGTATTTTCCGAGTATATTGTCCAAAATATATCCCAGAATATATATAAATTCTGTGATATTTATTTTTATTTCAAAAAGGTTTTAATTAAGCTGCTTGCGGTTGAATAACTTCTTGAGATATTTCACTGTGTATAATTTGAGTTGGGCAACTTTGAACAGCGGCATCTATGCAATCTTTCAAATCATCTGGTACAAATCCCTCTGATATATTATTAGCGTCTTTTCTCCACTTTGCAATTACATTTGACTTCCCATCTACATCTGACATCTCAAATACGTCTCCACAAAGACTTACACACACCATATCAGCTATGCAATTATCCCTAGGCTCAATCCATACTCTTAGGGTCATGTTATTCACCATTTAGTTTTTATAAATCATAAGCTTTTATTTAAATGCAAATATTTTTAAATAATCGAAAAATAAAAATATATACTCTATAAACTTTTATCTTAAACCCTAAAAATAAAAATATTAATACGCAACTTTTAAAGTGTCAAGCCTGTAACTTTTATGCTAAAAAATATAATAAAACCAATATACTCCTTGTAAAAGTACTAAAATTAAGTAGGGTGGGAGGGTGGGTATTAAACTATATAAAGACAATTGGATGTACAGCTTCATACCATACAACGTAGCCATGGGACCGTTATCAACATTAATTACATTGCAAATTTTAAAACTAGGAGGCAATGTAATAGATGTAGCTTATGCAATTTCATTAGCAAACTTAACTGGTATAATTGGTTCCCTAATATGGGGGTTTACTGCTGATTATTTCGATAGGAAAAAGCAGATACTGATAAGCTTTTTAACAGTAGGGATATCGTTACTTCTCATATCATACGTCAAATCTATTGAATCTATAGAATTAATATACTCATTGTTGGCTTTTTTAAGCTCAGCTAGCGCGACTCCTATATCTTTACTAATAATGAGCACTGTGAGAAAAGACTTATGGACACCTGCATATGCTAAGCTAAATTATTTGTCTTCGATCGGATATTTAATTGGCTTAATCAGTTCATCTATTTTAGCTTTTTATTTTAAAATCAATGAGATATTGCTAATAATGGGATTTCTAGTTCTCATATCATTCGGTTTATCATTATATTTTCTACCTAAACCTGAATTACATATAGAAAGAACTGCTTTGCTTCATAATTTGGAATCTTTCTTAATCAGATTGAAACAGATCCCAACAATTTTTATTCACTTGCCTTCCAAGCATTCATTTAAAATATTTTCTTTGTCTAGATTGAAATCACTACCATCAGCTTATGTCCCTTTACTATATATAGGTATGTTCCTATTTTATATAGCATCAGGTATATTTAACACAGAATATCCAGCAGGCCTTAAAACAGGTGGTCTTTCAAATAGCTTAGTATTAATGATATTTTCTATAGGAATGGTTTTCCAAATTATTTCTTATTATATTTCACCTAAAATCATTAATAGGTTTGGTAAGGCTAAAAGTTCTTGGATGTCTCTATTATTAAGAGGTTCTTCATACTTCATGATAGGGTTATTAACAGTATTAATAGCTAATAAAATTTCACTTATATTAACAGGAGTAATTTTCTATCCATTAGCTGCAGGTATAGCCTTTTCCATATTTTACACTTCAACTAGTATAATGATTTTTGAAATAGCCAGAAGCGGTAAAGAAGGCTCTACTTTAGGAGTCTATAGCACTTTAACAGGTATAGCTACCACATTTGGTTCATTCATATCTGGTTATATGGCTAGATACATGGGTTTTGGGCTAACATATATAGTTGCTGCTCTTATACTATTGACAAATGTATTTGTATTTAAGACCATTGAAAGGATACCAAGATGATCTTCATGTTAATTTATTAACAGAGGTTTTAACTAATAATTGGCGAAAGAATTGAAAGTAAATGAATTAGCGCCTAAAAGCGCTGTTGAGGAAATAAGTGTAAAGGTCATAAAAATATCGGAACCCAGGAATGTTTTCGGTAAAGATGGTATGTCGCATAAGGTTTCTGATGTATTGGTTGGAGACGAGAGCGGTACAATAATTATGACTCTATGGGATAACTCTGTAAATAAAGTAAAGGAAGGAGAAACAATAAAAATTCAAAACGCCTTTGTTTCAACATTTAAAGGAAGCATGAGATTATCATTAAATAAAAATAATGGTTCTATAACCGTATCTGAAAAAGAAATAGAAAATGTAAATACTAATAACAATATGTCAGATAGGGTAGTCGAAGAAGAAAGAAGAAGTTATGGAGGTTATGGTAGAAAACCTTCTTATAAAAAGAGATACTAAACAATAAAACTTTATATTTTTACTTTATTTTCTATATTATTAGTGATTAGATTGGAGGAAAAGTTAAATTCCCTTTTATCTATGGGAGCAGATTTTGCAGATATAAGATACATGAAAAGTAAAACGCTAGTTGCTAATAGCAGTGAAATAAGAAACATAATTTCTAATAATGGAATATCAGAAGGCTATGCGGTAAGAGCATTATATAAAGGAAATTTTGGTTATAAATTTACAACAAACTTAAATATTATTGATTTAAAAGACGTACTATCATTAGCCATAGGTAATGGAGAAACAAATGTTTATAGGCTTAAACCAAAAAAAGACAAAGTCATTATAAAAGAAAAGCATCCAAATAACAAAAAAGCTAAAGAAATCATTGAAGACTTATCAAAAATCAAAGAAGAAATACTTAATGCTGAGAAAAGGATTAAGTCAATTAATGTAAGGTATTCTGAAAATTCTGTTGAAAAATTTTATTTAAGCAGCGATGGTAGAGATATCGAAACAAAATATAATATATCATCATTATCAATTTCTGCAGTAGCTAGAGAAAACGACATAAATGTAAGCTCCCATATTTCTTTATCAACATATTTGGGGTACCCTTTGGAAGTTTTTGATATAAATGAATCTATAAACAAGCTGTTAAATAAGGTATCTATGCAGCTAAAAGGAAAACCGGCTAAAGCTGGAGAAGCAAAAGTTATTTTATCTCCAGAAGTGAGTGGAGTTTTCGCTCATGAAGCATTAGGCCATTTAGCTGAAGCAGATCTTGCTATATCAGGCATTTTAAGTAAGCTTAAAGGTAAAAAAATATCTAAAGATATTGTAAATGTTTCCGATTCCCCATATTTGGATTACCCTACTGCTATCGGAATAACACCATACGATGATGAAGGCGTCGAAGGTAGAGAAGTAAAGATAATAGAGAATGGTATAGTTAATGAGTTTATGAACAATAGAACATATGCTCTATATACAAATGAATTACCATCAGGCAATGGCAGGTCTGAAGATTTTAGAAGCACCGTATTAATTAGAATGAGAAACACCTATTTTAAACCAGGAAAATCTGACTTATATGAAATGATGGAAGATATAAAAGATGGATATCTGATGAATTCTGTTCTTGGAGGTCAAACAAGTCCCGATGGGACTTTTCAATTTGGTATAGAGGAAGGATATAAAATAGAAAACGGAGAAATTAAATATCCTTTAAGAAATGTTGGAATTGCAGGATATACTCTAGAAACTTTATCTCAAATTACAGATATTTCAAAGGATTTTGATGTCTGGCCAGGAATTTGTGGTAAAATGGGACAAAGTGTATATGTAGGTACTGGAGGTCCTTATGTAAAAGTTGAGAAAATCAAGGTAGGTGGTTCTAATGAATGAAAAAGATATAGATTATATAATAAAACGCGCCTTCAAAGATAATATAGAAGCGGAAATTTTACACGTAAAAATTAAAGTCTATGAAATATCTAAAGAAAAAATGGAACAACATGGTATGGTATACGAAGAAGACGGTTATGGCTTAAGAATTATAAAAAATAAAAAACTAGGCTTTTCTTATGGAAATAAGATATCAGATGATCTATATGATTTAGCTATAAGTTCTGTTGATGCCGGAAAAGAAGATGAAGCTAATGTTTTATCTTATGATTCAAAAAAAGTTAAAGTTGATGGGATATTTGATGAAAATACCTTAAATCCAATTGATAATTTGAAATACTACATAGAATCATTGAATTCAATCTCTGATAAGGTTAATTTTATTAACCAAAGGGCTGTTGCAGGATATACAACTATTGAAGTTAAGAACACTCTTGGTTTGGATTCACAATCAAAAACATCATTTATATGGATAGGAGGTGTTGCCAATTATCTCGGAGAAGAAGTAGGCCCAGAAATCTATGAAGGTGAATCTTCAAAATTCTTTAATAAGATTAACATAGAGAATATATTAAATAACTTAATTCTAAAAATAGACCTAACTAAAAAAAGAAGAAAATTTGAAAGAAATAATAAAAAGAATATAGATATTATATTTACGCAGAAAGCCATAAATGAGCTTATAGTTCCATTACTTACTTCTGGGATAAGTTTGGAAAATTATTATAGAAACAGAACGCCTTTTAAGTTGAATGATACATTTGAATCAAAAATTAGTATAACAGACGATCCATTAATACCTTATTTACCTTGGTCAAGAGAGATTGATGGAGAAGGGCTACCATCTTTAAAAGCTGAAATAATAAAAAATGGTGTTTTAATAAAGTATCTTTCTAATACTTATTGGTCAAAAAAGGCTAATATGGAAAATACGCATTCGGCTTTCCGATCCTTTAATTCATTACCTAGTATTTCAACTAGTAATTTAGTATTCGAAGGAAAATCTTTTAAAGATAATGATGCAATATATATAGACCAAGTTCAAGGAGTTCACACAAGTAATTTTGATACAGGAGATTTTAGCGTCTCAGCCAACGTCTCTTGGGATAAAAATGGAGGGTTTAGAGAAATTATAGTATCGGGAAATATAAAAGATTTATTGAATAAAATAATAGGCTTTAGTAATGATGTTATATCATACGATAAAGTATATTCTGGTAAAATGAAAGTATCGGGATTAAGCATTACATAAATTAATTAGCTCTTAAAGTGTAATATTAATTGGTGGAAATTTGATTGTAAAATTTTTTATAAATAAAGAGAAACTAAAGTTTAACGAAGCCCAAGCATTTACTGAAGAAATGATAAAAAATTTGTTTAGAGAAGTTGATTCTACATACATTTTTTTAACTTATTTGAAAGAGGCTGGAAATTCTATAGGACTATATTATAAATATAATAATAAGAGAGAAGTTTATAGAAGGTTAACAGGAGGGCCTGAAATAAACTTCTATGATGACTATGAGTATATAACTATTTTGACAAGCAGGATCGAAACGCTTAAGAAAATTCACGATAGAGCTAAAAATATAGCTAAATGTATATCTGGAAATGAGCCATATGGAGGAATCTCAATATCAAGAGATAAGAAACTCTTGTACGGTATAACAAAGATAGGAAATGTTGGATTAATTGAAATAATAACAAATAATAATACCGAAGACTTTAAATGGTGTATAAAACAATTATTAGAAAATGTTAGTGAAGAAAAAATAAATGTTAAGCCAACCCAAGAAATTGCTAATTCATATTTAAAAGATAGTTGGATTCTTTATGGAAATAAAACTTATAACATTTATTCTTCATCAAATAATAATGGATTTTTCATTAACTTAAATGCAAAAATTAAAGACGACTATATTGAGCATATATTGCTTACTGGAAATTTCTATGCATCCCCTCCAATGGAGCCCCTAAACGCAATTTTAGCCTTAGAAGGGACGCCTATTAATGAAGTTTATTTTTATGGAGTAAAAGC
>NZ_JAWDMQ010000064.1:0-7140 GCF_046536515.1 Caldisphaera sp.
TTAACTGTTAAGGTTAGTAAACCCTCATTGCCCATAGACATAGTTACTCAACCTTGTATTTAGCTATATTGACTTTTCTCATACAATTTGGGCACGTTGCATAATATTGCTTTTTGCCCTTGTAGTCCCATACATACCCACACCTAGGGCATTTAAGTTTTACCACTACTTACCACAAGATAACTAATAAGGAAATAGCCCTTATAAGCTTTTCTCATCCCCGCCATAAATGGCAAGGCTATCTTTATGTAATAGTTGAGATTCACGATAAATATAATAATTTGAACTATAAAGAATTAGGTAACCACCCCAAGTTCCTTTTATTTCAAGCTCTTTATTTTCAATATTACCTTGAATATAATTAATTTTAGGTTGTTTAATTCTAAAAAATTCTGTCTCTTTAGAAATATCAAATTTTTTAGAAATTTTTTCAATATAGTTTTTCATCCTAAGCAAAGAGTTATATAGGTTATCCGTTTGAATCCATCTGTGCCTCCAAAGTTCGTTAGCTAGTTTATTTTTTGATATATTTATTTCCATTAGTCTGGCTTTATATAAGCTATCTGTTAAATATATTTGAGCTGCAACTATATGAGGTTGCTCTGCTATTCTCTCTAATATCCTGAATTTTCTAGTTGTCCCAACTTTAGGCAAATCTTCTCCGAAATCAACTAAATAAACTACATATTCTCCTTCTTTAATTTTTTTATCAATCTCTCTACATGCTTCAAGAGATTTTTCTCCTCTATATGATAAGCACAGATTATATATAGCCCTCTCACTCCTCTTATGTTTGCTACAAAAACCTTCCGATGGAGCTGGACAATAAAATCTTTTGGAGGGATCATCAGCTTCTTCTAAAGGTCCATTATGCCACTCGCAATAACTATTTAAATTGCTTTCTATGATCTTAACTGGACCTTTATATTTATAAACTTCAGGAAATCCTATTTTTTGTATTAATAAATAATCTAGGTCTGATTCGTACGTTTTTATATTAAAAGTATCATTACCGACTAATACATTCCTTCCTGGTTTAATCTCTTCCTTAATTTCATTCCCTATATTCTTCTTAACAAGCCTCAAAATGACTCTTTCATACATTTCTTATCAAAAAATAATTGAGTTATTAAAAAATAAAAGTTTTATTGCCTTCATAATTAAGCTCATTAAAGAGTTTAGCAGAAAGATTTGATAATTTTCTAAACTTCCTTTCTTGAAAACCATGTGATAATAAACAAACAACAATAGTCCTTATGCTATTAAACTTTACATCGTATATATCTTCATCTGGCCAACTCTTATAGTATGAGGAGTAAGAGCCAACTTTACTCTTACAATACCATAGAGTATAATAGAGTAGCACCCATAGATAGGTATAATCCTCCAGGACTCAAAAAACCCTTTAGAGTATGGACTAGATCATACATAAATTCTTATCACAATAATAACTACTATACCAACTATTATTCCCTTAGATATTGTACGCATACATTTATAAGTATTCATTAAGATTCACCTTGCAGAGCTTCTATAGAAATTCGATACATAAATACTACATGAAAAGTCTATAATAGCAAATTATAAAGATTGTATATACATATTTTCGTGCCCACAGGCAAAGTGTTTTTTAAATATTTCAACTTAAAGGAGATGATTCTTAAATAGAAGAATATATCGATAAATAAACACATATATATAAATTTTACTCCGTATTATTCATTTAAACCAATGAAAAAAACAATAATAGTTTTCGATGAACTAGAATATTACTAGGATGTGGTGAGAAAGTATGAGTATAAAAGGTTTTAAGAGGTATGGGGTAAAGGTTTTAAGTGTTTTGCCTGCTATATTAGCAGTAATAAGCTTAGTGATATCATTGCACTTGGGTCACCCTGCTACTCATGCCAATTTGCAAGCAGTTGCACCAGTAAGCGGGGAAGACGATATATTTATATGATTATTTTTATTTATTGATTGTTATTGATTTTATTTGATTTCTAAGTAATGTTTATTATACCACTCTTCAAATTCTGATAATTTAACTTTTCTCCTAGCAATTTCTTCTAGATTACTATTTGGTACCCATTCCTTTAGAATCGGGTTGTATTCTCTAAATGGCAATATATATCTTTCTTTTATATCATGGCCTTGAAGGTTAAATTGTATCACTTCATCCCATGAATATTGCTTGTACTCATTAACTATTGTAATATCGAAATATCTCGAATCTATAACATAATTAAAGTATATTACGTTATCGCCTAATAAAATTTGGCCTACAAATGGAAATGCTAAAAGTCTTTTAAAAATGTCCCTAATATTTTTATTGCTACCCCTAAGTAATATATATCCTGATGTAAATGGCATTGATTCTTTTAGTCTTAAATTAAATGAATTAAGACCAACTTTTGGTAAAAATGCTCCTCCTCTTGAATATAATTTTGCATGGCTTAAATGATATTTAAAAGATGAAAACGGCTTAAACCTTCTTAATGGGCTAGGACCCTTAAATGCATCTATTAATAAACGATAATTTCCTATGGCATCAGATCCTAAAGCAGCTAATATCAAGACATCTAATGCGTCAGGCTTTCTCAGTGGATTTTTTATTTCATAGTTTATTGGTGGGTGATTATCTAACATTTTATATATTTTATCTATATCATAAAGCTTATCATTTTTTTCGTCATAATAATATAACCAATTAGGTCGTGAATTATACATGTCATCAAATTGATATATTTCAGCATTAATTGAATTCTTCAAATCGTTTATCGCATTAATATCGTTAACAGGGAAAAAATAGCCTAAAACAGTTCCCAAAGATGTATGAAATCTTCCAACTAGCCAATAATCTTTTAGAGGGGAACTTTCAAGCCATTTTCCTTTAATTATAGCCATTACGTATTTTAAATTAAGTAGTTTTCTTGAAAAATCTACTACCGGTGATGCAAAACTTCTATCTCTAATCAAATTAAAGTATTTTTCTAGTGTAGAATCTGCAATATCTAAAATTTCTGATAACCTGGTTAAATTATATGGAGGGTAGTTTTCTTGAATTGCATTCATCATTTTTAGCATAATTTTCCTATTTAACATTTCTCCAGGTATTTTTTCTCTTGGCACCCAATTCACCGCTCTAATTATTTAATATAAATAACTGAACTTAAAAGTAATTAAGCGTAAAAATTTTACAATAAGTTTTTACTAATTAAGTTTAAAATGTTTCCTGATAAAATAGATCTGGGTAGTATACTTGAAAGCTGACATACCAGTATCCTGTATAATAGATGCACATGTGCACAGCCCTGTAATGAAAAATACAAAGGAGGTTAATGAATATTTAAGAAAATTAGTTGACTCGGGTATAGGAGGAGCTGTTATATTAGGTATTCCCCCATTTAGAGATCTACTACTAAAGGTTTCCTATGACGATATACTAAAGGAATATGATAGAACGAAATATTTAATTGATAAATTTGCTGGAGAAATTAAAGAAGTGCTAACCCCCGAAAACTTATTTTTAATGGCACATCAATTATCCGAGAGTTTTTGCAAATTCATAAAGCATCAAGAAATTTCAGCTTTATCTAATTTTACTGTACTATTTCCTGCTAATTTAGCTTTAGAACCTGATGCATTAGCGACTATTTTAGAAAGATCTATAAATGAAGGATTTAGAGGTTTTAAGATCATTTCTACATTATTTTTTAAATATCTAAATGATCCTTCCATAGAAACAACAATAGCTGTTGCTAATGAAAAAGGTCTTCCAGTTACTATCCATGGTGGATGTGATCCTGGTATTTGGGAATTACCGAAATTCTGTAAATATGGAGATCCTTCTAAACTCGATAGTATATTAAGCAAATATAGAGATGCAAAAATTATTATAGCTCATGCTGGTGGTTATAGTGCAATAGCACCAGGCGTTTTTATGGACGAAACGCTTAGTTTAGTCAAAAAATATGAAAACGTTTATATAGATACTTCTGCATTGCCATCACAAATTATTCCTTTAATTATGAAGGACTTTCCAATAGATAGAATCATGTATGGCTCTGATTATCCTGCAGTAAGTAATTCTGATCCAAAATTATATATGGAAGACGTATTTTTTACTCTCTTAAATTCAGGTATTTCAAGGAGAAACCTTGAGAAATACGCGCATGAAAATGCAGAATATATTTTTAATTTAGAATGTTTAACAAGCAACTATGATTTAATAAAATAATACTAAATAATACTTATTTATATTTTTTTGCATACATTTATGTATGGTAAGATTTATATACTTGCGCGTTATATATTAAACATTAGTGGGGATGGTAATTTTTGAGTAAACAGCCTGAAGGTGGGGAAATAGAAGACCTTCCTTATAGGGAAAAACATTATCCTTACCATAATGCATATTTAGATTTTTGGAAGAAAAGTATTGAAAATATAGAAGATTTTTGGGATCAAAAAGCAAGAGAGCTTTTATGGTATAAAACATGGGATAAAGTCTTAGATTCTTCAAATCCTCCATTTTATCGTTGGTTCGTTGGAGGATTAACAAATATTAATTTAAATGCATTGGACAGATGGCAAAATACACATGTATTTAATAAAGTAGCTTATTATTGGGAAGGAGAAGACGGGACATCAAGGGTTATAACCTATAAGGATTTGTTTAGAGAAGTAAATAAGCTAGCAAAAGCTTTACAAGACCTTGGAGTTAAAGAAAATGATAGAGTTACTATTTATTTGCCAATGATTCCAGAATTACCTATTTCTATGCTTGCTACAACTAGAATAGGAGCTATTCATAGTGTAGTCTTTTCTGGTTTTAGTGCAGAAGCTTTATCAACTAGAATAGTTGATGCAAAATCTAATGTTTTGATAACAGCAGACGCTTATCCTAGAAATGGAAAACCCATTGAATTGAAAAAGAATGTTGAGGAAGCAATTAAAATGGCAAAGAATCAAGGGACTGAAGTTGAAAAAGTAATAGTTGTTAAAAGGTTGGGATTGCAAATCCCATTTGTTGAAGGGAGGGATTATTATTACCATGATTTAATAGGCAAATATCCGGATAGCACTTATGTTAAACCCTTACCAAGAAAGTCAGACGATATTTTGTTTATGCTTTATACTAGTGGAACGACAGGTAAGCCAAAAGGAATTATGCATAGCGTAGGAGGTTATATGGTATTTGTTTATAATGCATTTAAATGGAATTGGGATATAAAGCCTGAGGATGTCCATTGGACTTTCGCAGATGTAGGATGGATCACTGGTCATACATATATAGTTTACGGTCCATTAATGCATGGAGCAACAGAAGTAATGTATGAAGGAGCCCCTGTTTATCCTGCACCAGACAGGCCGTGGGCTATTGTAGAAAAATATAAGGTAACTATACTTTATACAAGTCCTACATCATTAAGGCTTTTAAGGCAATATGGAGATGAAAATGTGAATAAACATGATTTATCATCATTAAGAATTTTAGGTACAGTAGGAGAGCCGATTAATCCAGATGTTTGGAAGTGGTACTTTAATGTTATAGGAAAAGGGAATTGCCCTATTATAGATACTTGGTGGATGACTGAAACTTCAGCTTCTATGATAGCACCTTCACCAAATTTAGGATTAGTTCCATTGAAGCCTGGATCTGCAACTTTCCCATTGCCTGGTATTGAACCGGATGTATTGGATGATAATGGAAAACCAACTCCTTATGGAGTTAAAGGATATTTGGTTATAAAGAAACCTTGGCCAGGTATGCCTTTAGGAATTTGGGGAGATCCTGAGAGATATGTAAAGACCTATTTTGGCAAATATCCAGGATTATTTTATGCAGGTGATTTCGCTGTTAAAGATGAGGAAGGATATTTCTGGCTATTAGGAAGAGCCGATGAAGTATTAAAAGTAGCAGGTCATAGGATAGGAACTATAGAAATGGAAGATGCTTTAATTAAGCATCCATCAGTTGCTGAGGCAGCTGTTATTGGTTTACCAGATCCGGTTAAGGGTGAAGTACCTATAGCAGCTGTAGTCCTTAAAGTTGGCGTTAATCCAAGTGAAGAACTCAAAAAAGAACTTGTAGAAACAATTAGAAATGTTATTGGTCCTATTGCAACTCCACAAGCAATAGTTTTCGTTAAAAAATTGCCAAAGACGAGAAGCGGTAAGATTATGAGGAGAGTAGTTAAAGCAATATTTACAAATAATCCTACAGCAGACACATCTACCTTAGAAGACCCCACTTCGGTTGATGAAATAAGAAGGGCATGGGATGAGTTTAAGTTAAGCATGAAATAAAATATGTAGTTTTTTTGATTTTTTTTTTAATTTAATAAGGGGGTTTAAAAAAATGTCAGGTAAAGAAGAGGTTTGGGGAAATCCGGCAGCTTTGGGTTTAGTAGGATTTGGTTTGACAACTATTGCTTTAAGTTTTGCAAATGCTGGAATTATACCAACAACAGGATTAACTATTGGCTATGCAGTTTCTTGGGGTGGTTTAGCACAGGTTTTTGCAGGATGGATATCCTTTAGAAGAAATGATACCTTTGGTGGAACTGCTTTCTCTGGATACGGCTTATTCTGGATAGGTCTAGCATTAGCTTTAATACTCGGTTTAAAAATAAGCTCATCAGAATTAGGGCTTTGGATGCTTTTATGGGGTATATTTACTCTCTACATGGATGTTGGATCTATATTAGCTAAAGCAAGAGTTTTAAGTATTGTCTTAACATTCCTATTCATAACTTTCTTCGTTTTGTCTGCAGCCGATTTTACTGGAAGTTCAATGATTTTAAAAACTGGTGGATGGATAGGATTAATTACAGGAATTTTAGCAGTTTATTTATCTATGGCAATTATAGTAAACACAGTTAAGGGCAAAGCTGTCGTACCTGAATAAATTTTTTATTTTAAATAATCATTTTTTTAAAAAAATAACTGATAAGGAATAAATTTTTACGTTTAGTTTGCACTTAATATATTTGGGTGTTTATCTAGTGTCTGAAGGCGAATCTGCAACTGCTGAATGGTATAAACTTAGCGTTGAACTACATAAATATTATGGAGGTAAGATAGAAACTATTCCTAAAGTGCCTGTTAGAAGATTAAAAGACTTTGCTATATGGTACA
>NZ_JAWDMQ010000065.1:0-7110 GCF_046536515.1 Caldisphaera sp.
TAGTATTAAACGATGGCACTTGGTTTCTCTACAAAGGTGTTAGGACTAAGGAGGACTACTTTTATTTAGAGAATAAGATAGCACAAGTACAATCCTTAGCAGATAATACAAGAAACATTGGCGAATATGAAGCATATGATGAATTATTAAAAGAGAAGAAAAGGCTTTTTAAGAAATTAATGAGGAGACTTTTGCATTTATATAGGAATTTAGCGTCTCACCTAATGAAGAGGTTACATGAATTAGGTGTTTCAACCATTTATTTAGGTTATCCATTTAACATCTCTCAGGAAAAGGGTAACAAATTTACAGTAAACATGTGGTCTTACCGTAAATTAATTAATGCAATAGAACTTAAAGCACAAGAATATGGCATTAAAGTATATGAAGTTATAGAATATAATACCTCAAAGTATTGTGCTTATCATAATGTAGAAGTTAAAAGAAATCCTAGAGGAGTCATTAGTTGTCCATTAAAACATAAACTTCATTCTGATTTAAATGGAGCTTTAAACATATTAAAGAAAGCAACAGGTAAAGTATTATCAACAATAAAGAAACCCCTATCTTTTATTGTAGATCATAACAGAGTAGCACCCATAAAGGGGTGTAACCCTTAAGACCTCAGGGAATTCCCGCCCTTCAGGGCGGGGAGGAGGTCAGAAAATTCATTTAGCTAGGAGGATAAAGATGAGAGGAGGTATCATATCTATAATTTCGCCGAATGAAGATATGGCAAAGCAGGCTGCAGAAAAAATGGGTAAATTGCAGGATAAAGGTGATTTAAATATTTATTATAGAAAGCAAGACGATTACGTTTTATCTACCATAGTTCCAACTCAATATCCCTCATCAATTATAAATACATTGATTGCAATTTCCTTATCAAATAAGATAATAATATTATTAAACGATAACTTAGATTGGAAAGACGGAGAATTATTATTGGCAGCAAATTCATCTGGTATCAGATCTGTAGCAATTCACAATAATACAGGGTTGATTAAAAAGCTTATTGCATCATCTAATATAGATATTAATGTGAGTTCTGATTATGATAACGAAATAAAATACCAAGAGCCAGAATCAAGGAAAGAAGACTTTGTATATATAGATAGGGTTTTTACTGTTAAAGGAGTTGGAGCAGTTATGTTAGGCTTTACTTTTATGGATTTGAACGTGCATGACAAAATGATAGCACTACCATCAATGCAGACAGTTGAGGTAAAAAGCATACAAGTTTTAGATGAAGATCAGGAAAATGTTGGACCTGGGGTTAGAGTAGGTTTAGCTTTAAAAAACGTTAAGGCCGATGATGTAAAGGATACCTATGCATTAATTCCTGAAAGCAAAAAATGGTATAAATCATTAGAAGGGGAGTTTGTAAAATATCCGTGGAGCGAAATTAAAGAAAATGGTCAATATCATTTTATTTCAGGAGGAGTTATTTTAATGGGTCAATTAAAGCTTGAAGGTAAGGCAAAGGTGGAATTATCAAAGCCTATGCCAGAGTCCAAAAGAATTATGGTAGCCGACGTAAATGTTAAGTTTGGTAAATCCAGGATAATAGGGTACTTAAAATTATAAAAAGTCAAATGAAAAAGAAATAAAAATTCTATATTAGCTCTCTTAGATAAATAAATATAAGGGATTAGATATGAGTGAGGAAAATTTAAATAAACCAGTAGATCCAGACGAAATTAATGATGACATAGGTAAAGTTTTAGTAAAATTAGCAAGACAAAGCGTTGAATATTATTTTAAAAATAAAGAAGTAATGAAAGTACCTGAAAACTTACCAAAAATTTTGTATAGGCCTGGAGCTGCATTCACTACAATAGAGACTTATTATTCAGAAAAACAATATAGTTTGAGGGGATGCATAGGATTTATTGAGCCTATAAAGCCTTTAGCAAAAACTGTTATAGAGGTTTCAATAGAGTCTGCATTTAATGATCCAAGATTTAATCCTATGGACGAATATGAATTAGATACAGTTACTTTCGAGGTTTCTGTATTGTCAAAACTAGAGGAGGCCCCATCAGATAAAGAAGGAAGGCTCAACTTTGTAGTTATAGGTAGAGATGGTCTTGTTGCAGAAAGAGGATACCATAGGGGTTTACTATTGCCTCAAGTACCTGTTGAAAATCTATGGGATAAAGAAACTTTTCTATCTGAAACATGCTTAAAAGCAGGTTTGTGGCCGGACTGCTGGCTTGATAATAAGACAAGAATTTATAGATTTAGAGCAATGGCTTGGAAAGAATTGAAGCCGAAAGGTGATATAGTTAGGAGGGATCTAGCTTTAGAATATAACGCATTAATTAGTGGTTCAAAAAACTAACCTCTTCCTCATCCTAAAGGGTTCCCTTAGGTAGATCATAGGTTTGATTTACAACCTTCATTTTCATCACTTCATAGCTAGCTGGTAGAGATTTCTTTATTACCCCTCTTCATTTGTCTAGCGGTAGACCAATAACTGGGTCTTTAACCAATTACCCAGATCCTTAACGACCGATCATTTTTAAAATTAAACTCTTTAAAAAGCTAAATTATTTAGACTTGGAAAAAACTATTTATGAAGGAAGGCGGAAAGCAATGGATGCTATCAAGTACAGAATCGAAAAATATGTTAATAATGTTGAAAGTGCTTTGTCAGATCTAGAATCGAAAAATAAATTAATAATGGAAAAAGGCTTTGATATATCATATTTATTAGTTAATGTAAAAGCATATTTGGAAGACGCAAAATATTTTTTAAAAAATGATAATTTGGAAGATGCATTGATATCAATTTCTTATTCTGAAGGGCTGATAGATTCATTGAAGTTTTTGAATCTAATAGATGTAAAATGGCCTGAGAACCCATTAAAGGAAACAAGAGTGTTCGTTGCTGGAACCTTTGATATATTGCATCCAGGTCATATTCATTTGCTAAAATTTGCTTCTCAGTTCGGAAAGGTTTACGTAGTAATAGCTAGAGATATTAATGCATATAAAAACAAGGGTAGACCAACAATTTTAGATGAAAATACAAGGCTCGAAATGGTTTCCTCTATAAAATATGTATATAAAGCCATGCTTGGAGATGAAAAGGATATAATAAAACCTATAGAGACCATAAAACCAGATATAATAGTTTTAGGACCAGACCAACCTATTCCTGAAGAAAAGCTAGCATCATTAGTCGAAGCTAGGATGAACTATAAGCCTTTAATTATTAGATTTAAAGAAAAGGATAAGTTTTCTGGAGATCTAAAGGGATCAACAGATATTTTGATTAAGGGATGCGAATATTTAGAAAAATATATTAATAACAAATTATAATAAATTTAAAACCTAACTCCTAATTTCTTTAGTTATTAAGTTTGTCAAATAATTTAATTTAAGTAATGTATCTTTATTAAGCCTATAAGGAAATAAGCCCAAGTAGATGGGTGTTATTGCAATAGCCTTCTCTACATGCACTGCATAGACATCAGTCTGACCTCCTCCCCGCCCTGAAGGGTTTCCTGAGGTCTCAAGGGTTACACCCCTTTACGGGTGCTACTCTATTATCCACCAAGCCGATATTGCGGGAGAAATCGGCTCCCGCTCCTCATGCTTTAAGGGTTGATCGGCTTGGAACCCTATTTTATTACACTTGTTAGTTGGGGTAGAGGCGTACCTCATGTTTCAGTGACGCATACCCCATTAGCAACTGTCTCAATTTTTAATAAGTTTCTAAATTTAAAAAACTTTACCCTGCCCCTAGAAGGGGTTTGTCGTTCACTTTATCATTTTTCGGCTTTACTGTAGAACCGTATAACCAATAGTATTTTCTTCCTGCAGGATCCCTATTTATGCTTATTTTTTGAGTAAATTTGACGTTAGCTGGTTTTGCTATTTTTACTTTAGTGCTACTATTAATTACTGACGGATAGTTTACATTTAAAAGGTGAACCCCTTTGGGAAATCCGTTATCTAATACATATTTAGAAATTGTTTTGTTTATTATATTTATATAGTCATAATAATCCTTCCTAGTTATTTCCATTTCTTCTTTAACATCAGCAGAAAAAGCAATTGATGGTATTCCTACTATAGCTGCTTGAGCGGCAGCTCCAACAGTTCCGCTAGATAGAATAACTTGAACGCTCGTATTATCACCAATATTTACTCCTGAAACTACCAAATCTATTTTATTAAAAATTTCTTTCAAAGCAAGATATATAATATCCGATGGTGTACCGTTGGTAGCGTAAACGTTTAATCCGTTTATTTCCATAGGATAAAGCCTTAGAGGCTTGTGTAATGTTATTCCAAGCCCTGTAGAGCTTTTTGGGGTTTCAGGAGCAACTATTTTAGCATCTCCTAATTCGTTTACTGATTCGTAAAGAAGTTTTAACCCTTTGCTATAAACTCCATCATCGTTTGTTATTAATATATTTTTCAATCGATTCACCCAGATATAAAGATTAAAAATTTTCTGGTAAATAAATATCCGGCTTTTAATGTAACAAGCCCTAGCGGACCATGAATTACGTTGCCTGGACTAATTGAGGTCCTAATACACTATGTTATCCTTGATATTGCTTAGGAATTAATGGAAAAATCTTAATGAATTCAGAGCATAATTAGAGAATCTTAGCTATAATAAATCAATCTCCGCCAAGTATTTCACTGGGCTCAACTCCAATATCTAGTTCCGTTATAAATTTTTCAAGCTCTCTTATAGATACCATGCACAAATAATTTCCTGTCTCATCTACTATGGGTAAGTGCCTGAAACCGTAGTATGCCATTGTTTTTATTGCTTTTAAAACACTCCATGACGGGTTACCAACAATTGGATTTCTAGTCATAACATCTCCAATAATTATTTCCTCAGGTCTTTTGTCTTTAATTAAAACTTTGCTCAATAGATCTCTTTCGGTAAAAATTCCTATAATCTTTCCTTGCTCATCTGTAACAGCAACAGCCCCTATACCAGTTTCGACCATAACTTGCACTGCTTTGCTAACATTATCTTTAGGATACACTTTAGGTTGAAGGCCTGGACAAATTGTAATAACAGGTGGACCTTCGTCTGGCATATGTATCACCATATAATTATTATGAGAAAAGAAGATATTATATTTAAATTTGAATTTTCTATAATACAATATTTATATGCTACTATATATTCTCTATAAAGGAAATTTAACTGATAATTTAATATTAATAATTCTAAGAGAAATTTAGCTTTTAGGGATTATAGTTCAACTTCCTTAGTTTACCTTGCGAATAATATTAAAATTTAAGTATGTAACCTAAAATAAAAGGGAAACACAATGAAATGCGATGCTAAGAAGGAAGCAGCTAAAGGCGCTTTTGAATTGGTTAAAAAATTTGTGTCAAGTTATAAAACTGTTGGTCTTGGAACAGGCTCTACAACACAAGCTTTTATTAGGGAATCTGTTGATTTGCTTATTAATAAAAAATTGATAACTTCCAGCAACTCTACATCCCTATTTTTATCATCTTTAGGCTTAGAAGCAGTTGAATATAATCAAAAAGATAGTTATATTTATATAGATGGGGCTGATGAAGTAACAAGACAAGGAGATATGATTAAAGGTAGGGGAGCAGCTTTATTGGGTGAAAAGATTTTAGCATATTCCGGAAACCTTAATATATTTGTTGTTAGCGAAGAAAAATTAGTAAATAAACTAGGAGAAAAAAAGCCTGTCCCAATAGAAGTTATACCAAAGGCTTATCCATATATTTCAAATATTTTTAAAAAGAAAAATATAAAATACGAAATTAGGCAATGTCAGGCAAAAGATGGACCAATAATAAGCGATTGGGGAGGCTTTATTATAGATATATACACAGGTCCATTGGATGATCCAAAGTATTATAATGACATGCTTAGATCAATTCCAGGAGTTGTTGAGACAGGAATATTTTTGAATTTAGCAGATTATATAGTAATAGGTAAAGAAAGCTGTGGTTATGATGTTATCGAACTCAAAAGAAAATCAAACAATATATGAAATTAATGAAAGCTCTTTTATGGAAGTGCCGAGCAGATGGGCAAGAAAAGTAAATGAAATAGGTTTATCTAATAGGTTTATCTTAATAAGCAAATATCCGGAGTTATGGGTTTATATTGGAGAACATGGAGATCACTTAATATTGTCATCAAATGGTTCACCATTATATTGCAGTTGTAAGGGGTTTAGAATGCAAATAGAAAAAAGGACTTATAAAGGATGTTCCCATATATATGCTCTTAAAATAGCTATAAAATTTAGCAGATATAGAGATATATCTAATAAAATAAGTTTAAGTGATCTAAATAAAATAATAGAAGAAATTATGGAAGTGGATTATAGCAGCCATTTAAGGGAAATATTGGTTAAACAAGACGTTTCTTGATAAAGTGAACGACAAACCTCCCCCAAGAAGGGGCGGGCAGGAGGTCAGAAAATATTATTTGCAATAAAACAATATAATTATTAATGATTATAGATCAAATTAATCTTGCAAATATCACTATAATTGCTATGGCAACCGATATTATTATTAATGTCATAGGAGATATTTCTATTTTGCTATCATAATCCTCATAGAACGCTATCAAACCTGCTGATGTCATGGGTGAAGTTTGTTTTTTCTTTGAAGATTTTTTCTTAGGCTTTGTTGACATTAAATTCACCTAAATTTATTGTGATATGCAGAATTTATAAGTTATTATACTTTTAATAATAAAAAGACTTATATTAAAATTGACAAAAATGATAAGTTCCCCTTCTAGGTCGTAATAATGTTTTTAAGGAAAACTTGGTGTCCCAAGCTGTCTTCAGCAATCCAGCTCAAAAAAATTATTAAGCTGTACTTATAATATACTGACTAGTCAATACAAATTTTTATATACCGCTGAATATATTAAGTTGTTGGTGACTGACGGCTCCCCGCCCTAAAGGGCGAGGCTTCTTAGTGTGGTGAGTGAAATATGGATCAATTAAGAAAAGATATGGAAGCTGAATTTGAGGAAATTAAAAGGTTTGCAGAAGCAACACTAGGCGAAATGCCTGAAGTCATTGTTCAGCTTTATAAATTAAATGAAGGTGCGGCTATAGAGCA
>NZ_JAWDMQ010000066.1:0-6812 GCF_046536515.1 Caldisphaera sp.
GAGAATAAAGAAAATGCACCATGGATACTGTATATTCATGGAGGTCCTAAAACGTTTTATGGCTATTCTTTTAATTTTGTATTTCATTATCTTGCATCTCAAGGATATAATGTTATCTATGGTAATCCTCATGGTAGTGATTCTTATACTGAGGAGTTTGCTGACATTAGAGGTAAGTATGGAACAATAGATTTTTCTGATTTAATGCGCATAGTTGATGATGCCTTGAAGGAAAATAAATCCTTAGATCCAAATAAAGGTGCCGTAATGGGAGGAAGTTACGGGGGGTTTATGACTAACTGGATTATAACAAAAACGAATAGGTTTAAAGTGGCCATAACTGAAAGAAGTTGTAGCAATTGGTTTAGCTTTTATGGGTCTAGCGATATAGGATGGCACTTTGCATCAGACCAATTAGAAATTAAGAATCCATGGACAGATTTTGATAAAATAAAAGAAAAAAGCCCTTTATTTTATTCAGATAAGATAGAAACACCATTACTTATAATGCATGCTTTAGAAGATTATAGATGCCCATATGAGCAAGCATTGCAATTATTCATAGCCTTAAAAGAGTTAGGAATAGAAACAAAAATAGCTCTATTTCCTGGAGAGAATCATGATCTTACAAGAAGTGGTAAACCAAAAACAAGGATAAAATATATGGAAATTATGGCCGAATGGCTTAAAAATCACTTAAGTTAATAAACTTTTATTAGTTATATCTATTGGTGCTACAAATGTTAACAGAAGAGGATTTAAAAAAAGCAGAAAAATATTGTAAGGATGAAATAAATACATTCTTATTGTATAAAACATTATCAAATTATAGTAAAGATAATAAAATTAAAGAAGACTTAAATAAATTATCAGAACAAGAATTAGAGCATTATAATTTTTGGAAAAGTTTAACAGGTCATGAATGTAAAGCCGATATAAAGCCGGGTTTATTATTTAGGATCTTATATAGGCTTTTTGGTCCTGTCTTTACTTTACAAGTTTTAGAGAATAATGAATCTGCTACAATAGATGAATACAGACAATTTTTAGATAAACTAGAAGATGATAGACAAAAGTCCACATTAAAGAAAATTATTCAAGATGAAGAAGCTCATGAAAGGCAAATTATAGGAGACATAAAAGATATAAGAGTAAAATATTTGAGTTATGTTGCTTTAGGACTTGCTGATGCAATAGTCGAAGTCTCTGGTGTGCATGCAGGATTCTTGGGCGCAACAGATAAAACCATAATAGCTGGAGTCGCAGGTTTGGTAGTAGGCTTCTCTGCAGCTTTATCAATGGCAGGGGCTGCGTATTTGCAAGCTAAGCAAGAAAAATCTATAAGAGCATCAGCAGGTGCAACTGTTACCGGGCTTAGTTATTTATTAACAGTTGTAATATTAGCTTTACCATATTTGCTACTCAGAAACATATTAGAAGCATTTGTTATTTCCCTATTTTTTGCAACTTCAATGATAAGTGGATTCACTTATTATACTTCAATAATACATACTCAAAGATTTTCAAAAGAGATAATAGAGAGCTTATTGATGCTATTCTTAACTGCTATAGCTGGATTTTTCTTTGGTGACTTGATTGGAAAAATATTCGGAATAAAAGCATTAATTGGATAATAAAGGATCTTTTATTTTTACATAACCTTAAAAAAATTTTACCATAAAGGTATATCAATGAAAAAAAGAATTCATTTGCAATAATGATCTGACCTACTCCCGCCCTGAAGGGCGAGTTTCCTGAGGTCTAGAGGGTTACACCCCTTTTACGGGTGCTACTCTATTATCCCCGACAAGATATTGCGGGAGAAATCGGCTCTTGCTTATCATTTTCTAAGAGTTGATAGACCTGGATTCATTTTTTATTATTTTCAGAAAAAATATTTAAGTTTTTACCCCCTCCTAAAGGGTAAGGTTTGCTGTTCATTTTATCAACTATTTTAATTTCGTACTTTAATTATGTTTATTTAATATTCATTAGAATTTTTGGACTAAGAGTATATCAGATTATTAACTTTGTATTTCAATAATTAAATGGTGAAGCGTTTGGAAATAAATTCAAAGAAAAACGTTGTTATAAAATTAGAAATTCCTGAAGAAGATTATAAAATACTATCAAAAATTGCTAAATCCAAGGGCTATTCTTTGCCGAACGACTATTTGAGAGAGTTAATTATTTCATCAGTTGAAAAGGGAAATGTAGAGCAGTCTCAATTAAATAAGGAATTGATAGAGACTATATCGAAAAGGATTGAAAGAGTTATGCAGGATTTATTAAATCCTTTTACTCAAAAAATAGATGATTTATCATCAAGAATAGCAGATTTAGTTGAAAGCATAGAAGAAACTAAGATAGAGAAATCACAGCAACCATTACAAAAAGAAGAGCCAAAGTCCAAAAAGAAAACAGCTATTGAGATATTAAAGGAACAAGGAGTTATTTTTTCAGACGATGTACAATGGTTAAGGTATCCTGATGCATACTTTAAGAAACTTGAGAGCAGCGGGGCAATAGTCATTTATTTGGATAATGAGAGAGTTGCTTTAGATAAAGATTTTTGGGATAGATTTAGATCTAAGTTGGCTACTATAGCTATAAAAGATCCTAAAGAGGTTGAAGACCTTTTAGCATCAGATTTCGGTGAAAATGGAAGCAAATTGTTTAATAAATTAGTTAAGAAAGGATTAGTTTTTTACGATGAAGATATGAAATCTTGGAATTTAAGTATTAATCAATAATTATTTATATGAAATGCCTATTAAGATAAACTTAAAAATTTTATAATTTAAGTATAAATGGGCAATAGAATTGAGAGTTAGAGAACTCATAGATTTTATGGGAGAATTAACTTTAAAAACGGGATATCCGGTTCCTGTTCCAGAAGACTTTTCATATAAATGGGCACTAAAATTTAATTTTAGTAGAAAAGGTAAGGTCATTCTTTACACAGGCGCATTGTATCAGCTAATTCCTTATATCGAATCTCTGTCATTATATTTGATGGCTATGGAAAAAAGCGATGAAGGAGGATATATTGCTTTAAAGTTGGCAAGAAACATTCCTAGAGAAATAATAAATAAAATAGTACAACCCGATAAAAAACTGATTTCATGGTCATATAATGTCTTAACCTCTATTTCTAACCTTTTAATGAAAAGTGGAATAGATTTTGCATACCTTTATGAAAACGATATATATAGTGGAGTACTGCTTTATGATATGGGGGATGAAAATAGGTTCAAACTACATGCAAATAAAGTTTTTAAATTAATAAAACAATCAAATGCAGAAAAAATAATAACTGTAGATCCCCATACTACAAATATATTGAAAAATGTTTATCCCAAATATATTGATGGCTTTGATATAGAGGTAAATAGTTATTTAGAATTAATAGATGTTAATGGAGAGAATAAAGTAAATGGTTATCCTGTTGTGATACACGATTCTTGTATCTATGCCAGGGGGTTATCTTTAATTGATCCTCCAAGAAAGCTATTATCAAAGAAAGGTTATGATATTAAAGAAGCAAGAAGAAGTAAAAAAATAACCTACTGTTGTGGAGGTCCAATAGAATCTATTTTTCCTTCTCTAAGTCATGAGATAGCAAAAAATAGAGTGGAAGAGTTGAGTAATATTTCAAGTAATATTGTTACAATGTGTCCTATATGTTATATAAATCTAAACAAAATTGCCAGTAATTATAAAGCTAAAGTTTATGATATATCAGAGATGTTATGAGGTGTTATGATTGGATTATCTTGAAAAGATTATAGTAGATATTTCAGAAACTTTAAAAAATAAAGATTTTAAGGAGGCCTTAGAAAGCAGTGTACCTATGTCAGAAAAAAGAGTTTTGGATTTTTTAAATGCTCATAGTGAAATTCCAAAGCTTGCTAAAGAAGTTGAAGAAATAAAAAATAAAGTATTATCTAATATTGATTATTATATTGATAGAGTTATGGAATCATTGAAGTTTATAAATGGTAATCCTCATTATGCAGAAACAAAGGATGATGCCTTAGATGTATTGGATAAAATTATAGGAGAGAAAAAGAAAATAATACTATCTAAAAGTATGGTCGCAGAAGAGGTAGGCGTTAGGGAGCATTTAGAAGAAATTGGTAAAGAAGTTTGGGAAACTGATTTAGGGCAATTATTAATTCAGTTAGAGAAAGGTAAGCCAATGCATGCCATTGCACCAGCAATTCATATGACTGTTAATGATGTGATAAAATTAGTTAAAAGCAAGTTAAATATTGAGTTGAAGGGGGATGAAAATCCTCAGCAAATAGTAGCTAAAATTAGACCTTTTTTAAGAGAGAAATTTATAAATGCAGATGTAGGAATAAGTGGTGCTAATGCTATATCAGCCGATTCTGGATCCATTTTTTTAATAGAGAACGAAGGAAACATAAGGCTTGTAACAACTTTACCTCCACTGCATGTTGCTATAGCAGGCATTGAAAAAATCGTTCCTACATTATTGGATGCATTTAAAGTTGTTTTGGTTCAATCTTCTTATGCAGGATTATATCCTCCTACGTATGTAAGCATGATATCAGGTCCAAGCTCTACAGGTGATATAGGTCATAGAAGGGTTTACGGGGCTCATGGTCCTCCTGAAATGCATTTAATTCTTTTGAATAATGGAAGAAAACAGGCCATTAGAAATGATGTTTTAAGAGATCAGCTAAGGTGTATTAGATGTGGTAATTGCCAAATATTTTGTCCAGTGTGGGATATAACAGCTAACAAATGGGGAGGCAAAGTTTATGGAGGTCCTATGGGAGTGGGATGGACAGCAATAACTGAAGGTATAGAAAAAGGTGCGGAGCTATCACAACTCTGCTTAGGTTGTATGAGATGTGATACTGCTTGCCCAGTAGATATACCTTTGTCAAGTTTAATACATAAGTTGAAAATGTCTTATTTCTATATCTAAATAATATATTAAATTAAGTATTAAAAAGGTGGTTTTCTATTTCATCAGCCTTCTTTTGAGCTTCCAACACAGCCTCCATTATTGATCTTTTAAGTCCGTTTCCCTGCAATACCATAATCCCTCTTATTGTAGTTCCGGCTGGAGTTATTACTAAATCTCTTATGTAATGGGGGGACCATCCTTTTTCAAGCAAAGTTTTTGCTGTTCCTTGCATTGTATATAAAACTGCTTTATATGCTAGGTCTCTAGGCAAACCTGAAGCAATTCCTCCTAAAGCTAAGGCATCTATTATCTCAGCTAAAAATGCTGGAGCGCTTCCGCTTAAAGCTGTTAGAGCATTCATGTATTTTTCATCTACCCATTCATAATAACCTATTGAAGAAAATATTTCTTCGACCAGTTTCTTTGATTCTATATCTAAATTAGAATTTGTCGATAAAACTGTAAAGCTTGATGAGGTTTCAGAATTTATATTTGGCATAGCTCTAACTATCTTTGCTCCCATTAGCTTTCTTGACAACCATTTAATAGGTGCCGCAGCGACAACTGATATTATCAGCTTCCCTTTTACAAATGGGGAAATCTCGTCTGCCAAATTTATAAGTTGGGAAGGTTTTATAGCTAAAATAATAACATCAGAATTCTTAATAGCATATATATTATCTTTTGTTGCTTCTATTCCCATATTTTTAATCTTGTTTAATGATTCATCGCTTCTTACTGTAGCTATTATTTTCCAATCTTTTCCAGATCCTACTAAAGACCTTATAATTGACGACCCTATAACGCCTGCACCTAAAACAGCTAAAGACCTATCAACCAACTTAAATTCCCACTATTTTCTAAAATCCCAAGCTTTTAAATTTTTATATTTTGTTTTCGTTGTCGTAAATTCTATAATCTTCACTTTCGGTTAATATTTCTTGGATTTTTCCGTAGAGTAATCTTAAGCTTATTTCATTAAAAATAGAGACAGGCATTATATGACCGAAATATCCAGATGCATATAAAGCTCGTGCAAGGCTTAACGATAAGTCTAGAGTATAACCATCAATATCTTTTGAGTCCTTTAATAAAGATTCTAAATAACCGTCTTCATGTAATCTTGGTATGACTTCATCAATTATTTCTTTGTCAAGTAGATCAGATTTACTAACAACATTTATCTGAGGCTTTTTGAATCTAGTATTTACTGAACTTGCAAGAGTTAATATGGAAACAATATTAGCAGGGTTACCAAAAAATATGGAGTCCATTAAAAAAATAACAACTGATTTATCATTATAAATAATAGAGTTTAAGACTAATGGGCCCCCTATTCTATACGCGAACAACTCCAATTGTCCTGGAGTATCTATTATTGTAAAATCTGGGTTTATTTTATCTATTTCCTCTTTTATCTTATCTGAATAATTTATCAAAGAGTCTACAGCACTTATAAGAGACCCGTTAGGTCCTAAGCCTTTATCAAGAAAGTCTTCAATTTTTACGTAATCTCTTACATCTATATCCGAATCGTATGGTAACTTTTCTGCTGCTGGATCGAAGTTTACTATTGCAACGTTTGCACCAGTATCTTCCATTGTAGATCTTAGTTCTCCAGCTAGAGTGCTTTTTCCTGCCCCTGCGGTTCCTAGTAATATTATGAACATTATTTCACCTTGAAGGGGACCTCCTGCGCACACATGACCCCGTGACGCGGGGCTAATTCACGCAGGCAATTGGTCCCCCATGATATGTTTTTATCAACTGTCTTATATTATTATTAAAGAATTAAGGTAAAATAATTGAAATGAGAGTGTAGGGACAAAGGGGATTTCAGATCCTTTTGAATACCCTTCAGATTACAAAT
>NZ_JAWDMQ010000067.1:0-6283 GCF_046536515.1 Caldisphaera sp.
AAATAGACAAAGAAATAATAGATAGCTCAAATAGATTAAAATATTTAGCTAGGTTTGGAGTAGGTTTGGATAATGTAGATATTGAATATGCAATGAAAAAGGGCATAAAAATTATAAATGCACCAAATGCGCCGAGCGAAAGTGTTGCTCAACTTATAATATCAATGATATTTATTTTAGAGAGAAAATTATATAATATAATCGAAATGGTGAAGAATGGAGAATGGCCAAAAGGTAAAATTTTAGGAAATGAATTATCAAATAAAACATTAGGAATAGTAGGTTTAGGAAGAATAGGAAAAGCAACGGCAAAATATGCAAGCGCCTTTAATATGAAAATTATAGCAAATGATATTATTGATGTAAGAGATGAATTAAAAAAATATGATGGAAAACAAGTTGAATTAAACGAATTATTAGAGAAGAGTAATATAATTTCATTAAGCGTTCCATTAACAAGTTTAACCTATCACATGATTAATGAAAAAACTTTAAAATTAATTCGAGATGATTCAATCTTAATTAATACAAGTAGAGGTGAAGTAATAGATACTAAAGCTTTAATTAGTCATGCACATCGCTTTAAAGGAATTGGCTTAGATGTATTAGAGCAAGAACCTCCAAAGGATGATTTATTTAAGAATTTAATATCAATGGAAAATGTCATTGTAACATCTCATATAGGGTCAGAAACTAAAGAAGCTATGGATAGATTAACGGAGGAATTTGCTAAAAACGTAATAGAAGCGGTGAAAAACATATGAAATACCTTACACCAGGACCAATACAATTACCCAAAGAAGTTTTAACTCATATAAGTAGACAACCAGGATTTCATAGATCAGAAGAATTTAAAAAATTACTTGAAAAAGTTATAGAGAATCTTGAGAAAATTATAAAAGGAAATGCTATAATTTTACCTGGAACTGGTACATTTTCTATTGATACTATGGTTTATAATTATATTAAGCCTAATGATAAAGTTTTATTAATTGATATAGGAGAATTTAGCAAAAGACTTGGAGATTCACTTAAATCTAGAGGGGCTATAGTTGAATTAATAACTAGCGAAATTGGTTCACTTCCTTTACCAGACTTAATAGAAGAAAAAATTAAAATTATGCGCGAAGTCAAGGCTATAGCAATGGTTCATAATGAAACGAGCATAGGAATCACCAATAGATTTATAGAAAAAATTCAAGATATAGCTTCATCATATGGGGCATTGCTACTAGTTGATAGTGTATCAGGAATTCCTGCTGAAAATATAAATAAAGAAATAGATGTTATCGCTACTGCGTCTCACAAAGCATTTCTTTCAATACCAGGAGCATCTATAATTTATATTAATAAAAATCCAGATAATAATTCTAATGTACCGCCTTCCATGGATTTAAAAAAATTTTTGAAAATGAAACCAAATTGTGAAACCCCATATACTCCTCCTATAAATGTTATTGCTGGATTAGAATATTCAACAAACTACATTTTAAATATGGGAGTTAATAATTATACTAAGATTCACGAAGAAAGATCAAGAATCCTTTATAATTCAGTTAAATTAAAGCCTATTGTAAATAATGAAATTTTTAGAAGTAATACAGTTGCATCATTTTATACTAATCATGTAAAAGAAATAATAAATGATTTGAAAGAAAAAGGATATACAATAGCAAATGGCATTGGTAATCTATCTAATAAAGCTGTTAGAATAGGTTTAATGGGCGACATAGATTTTCATGATATAAAAGCTGTTTCAGAGGCGATAAATAATTATGTTGATTGACAAAAGATGTAAATTATGTCTAATTAATAATAGAGTTAATGACTTGATTAAATTAAATAATGATGAAAAAATCCCATTAATTTTAGAAAGTATTTCAAAAATTTTAAACAGTAATCTAAGCAGGGATGAAATGTTCTCAATATCTTTTAAAGAAATAATAAAGTTAACAAATAAAGAAAGTCCATATAAAGAGATGAAACTATTTTTAAATGATTTAGGTAGGAAAATAGCAAAGGTAATTGAAGAAAATTTGGTTAAAAATAGTTGGGATTATAAATTAGCTATGGAATTCAGCGCCGCTGCAAATATAATAGATACGCATGTATTGGGTTTTGAGCCATTAGATTTAAAAGAAGCTATATGGGAAAAACCATTGATCTATGATGATATTAATTTATCGAAAAATAGAACAATATATTTTGTTGCTGATAATTCAGGTGAAATTTATATAGATTTTTTGTTAGTTAAAGCGTTAAAAGCACATGGATTTGAAGTCAAATTAGTTATTAGAGAAGAGCCTTATGAAATCGATATTTCTTCTAGCGATGATATAAAGTTTGATATTATGACTCCTGGGAATTACTCGCCTATTAAATACTTAAATGATGGCTTTATTATTTCTAAAGGTATAGCGAATTTGGAAGCATATTTAGAGAATGAAGTAAAGTTAGATTCACTTCATTTATTTAGAGCAAAATGTGATGTTTTGGCAGAAAAATTCAAAGTAAAGAAAAATATGCCAATAATAATAAGCGGGCAAAGAGCATACAAAATACTAAAGAAATAACATTCTTTTTTGTCTTAATTATGCATATAATTTCTTTGAACTTAAATAAGACTTACAATAAATTAATATTGCAAAATTAAATTACAAAGTTTTAATTTAAATCATTACTGAAATATTTTTATATAAGATGTTTTAAACCTACTCAATAATTTAATCTATAAGGGGTATAATTTGGTCAGTAAAGAAAAGATATCATTTTTAGGTTTAGATGGATTGCCTCCATCATTATTAATAAAAGCTACTAAAAAACTTAATTTAAAAAATTTAAAATACTTGATTTCTAAAGGGAAGCTATTTCCTTTATATTCAATGCCTCCAATAACACCAGTTGCTTGGACTAGTATAGCTACTGGCGTTAATCCTGCAAAGCATGGAATTTGGGGCTTTACAAAATATTATAAGGGAAAAATGGGAGAAGATTATTCAAGACCCTATGTTTCAAGTGATATAACTTTTCCTAGAGTATTTGAAGACATGGCATATAAAGGCTTAGAAGTTACTTTGATAAATTATCCTCTTACATGGCCTATTAAAAGCATTTGCTGTAAGGATAAAATGCATATAATAGGAGACACCTTTCTAGGCCCAGAAGTTGAATTTTTTCCAAATAGCTTAATTCAAGATTTTAAGGAATACTTTAAAACTCCATCAGAGATTAATGATCCTTATCAGAGAACAATTATGCTGATAGAAGGTTCGATTAAAGCAATTAATAGTATAGAAAGCGATGCATATTTTATAGTTTTACCATTTCCAGATCAAGCCTTTCATAAATATCCTTATGAAGTTTTAAATGTAAAAGAGAAGTCAGCAAAGGTATGGTATGAGATTGATAATTTAGCTTCTGAATTAATTAAAAAGACCAATAAATTTGTTTTAGTCTCAGATCATGGTGTAGGAACTTATAAAACTTGCGTTAACATTTTACCTCCATTGATGAATGAATTTCATGTATATTTACCCAAAACTTTTAAAGGAAAAATATTATTCAGTTTGAAAAATATGTTAGATGAAATTTCTTTAATATTGCCTCCAAGATTATCTCCGAGACAACTATTAACAAAAGACTTTGCAAAAAATATAATAGAAAATTTAAGTAAAGAAATATTTAAGCACGGAAGTAAACCTGGAACATTGAATGATAATTTATTAACATTAAGTAAACCTGGAACATTGAATGATAGCCCATTTACATATGATGATCATGGAGGGCTCTCTATGGCTAGAATTATATATTTTAAAAATGAAGACTTTAGAGAAAAAGGTTTAAAATCATTAGTAGGTGATAAAATATCAAATTATATAAAAATATATAAGTTAGAAGAAAGATTTAAAGGAAAATATTTACCAGATTATCCATCACTGTTTTTAGAATCCATTGATGAAGAAAAATATCATATAATAGTTACTAGGTCGCTTGCAAGACTTATACATGATCCTTATCCAGATCATAAAGTTATAGGAACAATGCTAATTTTTGGAGAAGACATAATAAAGAACAATGCTAATTTATATGATGTAACTCCTACATTGCTTTCTTTAGTAGGGCTTCCAATCCCAAAAGAAGCAGATAGCGATGGCGTAGTAAATAAAAAAGGTGAATTTCCATATAGTATAGCTATAAAGATGAAATCTTTAATGAAAAGTTAACTTTAATATAAGAAATGATTTTAAACCATTTAGTTAATTAGAAATAATCATATTAAAAGCTATTGAATAATTTAAAATTATTTTTAAGTTTTTTAAATAATAGTCAACAATCTAGTTAGAAATAATCGATAGTTTATCGAATATAATACTGTGATATAATTTGTACAATGAATTAGCTAAGTATAGAGATAAAGGAACCTGTTATAATTTTAGATATGCTAAAATGATGATAAAAAGGGATAATAGAGTTCTATGAATCTTTGGATTCAGAATCAATATAATATAGATTTTTAAGGATTTTTTTATCAATTAGAGAAAATATTTGAAGAAAAAAGCTTTGCAATAATAGGTGAAAGCTATAAGGAGAAATTTCTGTTCTAGGAGAAACTTTTTCCCATAATATTGAAAATGCAGAGTTTGCGTTTATAGTAGCCCAAATCATAGAAAAAGGGGTTTTGGAACTATTGTTGCCACTCAATTGATTTTAGGTTTATATTAAGAGAGGAATTAAATAACTAATGCCAATGTTTCCATTATTGCGTCGCATAGCATCACAATACAAGAGTCCTTAGGATTGTTTTTATGCTTCGTATACCTATATTAACAAATCCAATTATCAATGCCATAATGCTGGTTTTTCAAAAAAAGTATTCATTATAGTATTAGCTAATACACTTTTTTTTGTTCGTTGATTATTTAAAGGTTACGACTAATATATAAATTTTTAATATAAGAAATATATTAAAATTCACACCTAAATAGCAATAATAATAAAAAATGCGGCGGCCGGGATTCGAACCCGGGACCTCTGGCTTGGAAGGCCAGCGTCCTAATCCAGGCTAGACTACCGCCGCCCGTACTATTGTTTGAAGTTAACCCGTTTTTATTTTTACTGTTTTTTATATCCTACAATAAATCATTTAATTTATTATAGCATTTAAAAGCAATTTAAAGAAGGTCAGAAGAATTTTTCATTATTAAGATTTATAAGATGTTTATATTATAAATAAATGCAAAATTAATACATTCAATTTAATAAAATTAACTACAAACCCTTGGTCTTCAAGTCTGGTATGATTTCAGTCATTTTTCATCTTTTTAATCTTTATAGTGACATGATATGAGTAGTATTAGTTATTTATTATTAAACTCTTTCTGTCGATACCTTTATGTATAGGTACATCCATAGAAGATAAAATTATGTTGTAACGTTATAATTTGATGGCAAATTTTTTTAATTTCATTTTCATCTTTAATTTTTCTTTATAGGTTATAAACAGACTATATATAGGGTGGTTTGTTTTAATATCTATTCTTAGTATAGAATAAAGATAGTGGTTGCAAAGAAAAAACAAGGGAAATATTATTTGGAAACTTTTACATTATAATTGCTGAGGGATATTCTGGATAAAAGGTCCTCTAAATATAATTATACCTAATGGGGGCATTAAGGTTTTAAATTTTGAAAAGATTAAATAAAGAATGTCCTTTTAGGGGGACATATACAACTGTAACCCAATCCTAAGGAAACGCTGAAATAAGGTTACAACAATTAGAGATATAAGTAATGTGTTGAAGACCTTTCCTTGGTCTAATATTAGAAACTGAATAGGCGACTTTTATTCACTACCTATGTAGTGATGAAAATGAAAGCAATAAATTGCAAATCTATGAATTACCTCTAAGAAACACTTTAGGGCATGGAAAAAGTTAAGGTGTTTATAAAGTGGAAAAATATTTAAGTGGGCACGAATTCTTCATATTTTAAAGAGAAGGTGAGCGTATGAAAAGCGTTTCAAAAGGAGTAATTGCAATAATAATTGTTGTAATAGTTATTATTGGTATTGGGGCTTACTTTGTAAGTCAAAAGAAGAAAACGGTCATAACATCAACTACCTCAACAAGTACATCTACATCATCTACATTAACATCATCAACCACATCTAGTGTTAAACAATTGCAACAATTATCTCCACCAACTCCTTCATCGCTCGTTATTTTATCAAACAGCTCAGTATCTATTAATATTCCAGTTAAAAGTGGGCAATATGCATTAGTAA
>NZ_JAWDMQ010000068.1:0-6269 GCF_046536515.1 Caldisphaera sp.
GGGAAGTAGAAAATGGTAAAAATAAATGAATTAATATATTCACTTAACAGCATAGCTAGGAGTGGATGGATGATTAAAGGAGTAGAACCATGTAAGGCAGAAACTGTTTCTCAACATCTTTTTGCATCTGCATTAATAGCACTTGAGATTTCATCAAGTTTGGAAAACGTAGATAAATATAAAGCAGCATCAATAGCTTTAATTCATGATATTGGAGAATCTATTATTGGAGACATAAGTAAAACCGCAAGCGTCGATAAATCCAAGACCGAAAAAGAAGCAATAGAAAAAATTGATGTGAATAAAGACATAAAGCAACTTTATACATTATATGAATCAGGTAATACATTAGAAGGAATAATAGCCAAGATTTCTGATTTATTATCTACATATTTAATTTCATTAAAATATGAAAAAGAAGGCTATAATGTAAGAGAGATTAAAAATAATGTAAGAGAACAAATAATTTTGCTGTCTAAAAAATATAATATAGAAAATAATGTTATTAAATTTTTAAAGAAAATAGAGGACTAAATTTTGATTTAAAACTAAAGGTTTTCGTATCACATAATTTTATAGGAGAAAAGAAATGTCTGAGAATAAAATTCAACTGAAACTACCTATTTCAACTATCGGGATAAGCACAGCAGAAAACATATCATTATATCATTATTTATCTGGAGGGACTTTACTGCGCCTCGTCTTGCCCTCAGAAAATAAAAGCCTAGAATGTAAAGATTATGAAATTTGCCAAATTTATAACCCCAATTTAGATACATTAAAAGAACTTCATTTAATCGATATAGAAAAATTGGTTAGAACATGGAATGCTGATGGAATAATATTTGAAGGATTTGGTGCACAAGAAATAATTAACAACGAATTTATAGATACTCTAAGAGAAAAATTGAATTTGCCTATTGGGGTTAGAATTTTTGAACCAGCTAATATATATAAAGCTGATTTTATAGTTTATGATCACTTTATAGAATATAACAATCTAAAGACTATAAATTTCCTAAAGAACTATGAAGCTTCATACCCTTGGTTAGAGTTACAGCTTTATTATAGAGAGCCCCTTATCGAAAAGTTTTTCCCGTTTGCTAAAATAGCTGGAGAAAAAGAGATACCAATACATATTTATTTATTAGACAATAAAGGAGGAGGACCCGTTAAAGAGTTATATAAAGAAATTAGAGAACTCAATCCTTATGTATACATACATGTTAATTTGTATGGTGAATATATAACTTACTGTTCCAATTGTAATAAACCGGTAGCGTATAGAGAGGATGGAGTGCTACTTACATTGGAACTAAACAATAGTCGTTGTTGGAACTGTAATAAAGAGTTACCATTTAAAAAAATCATATCGAAAAGATCGAATCAAAAACTAATTAAAATAAGTGGAGGTGATACTTTATGGTACGATCCGAGAGCGATCCAAATATATTAAAAAATCATATAAGATTAGCTAAGTTTTGGACCCCTATTAAGGAAAGGGAAAAATGGGTAAAGTGTAATTTATGTCATAGAAGGTGCTTAATAGCACCTAACGCATGGGGAGTTTGCGGAGTTAGAAAGAATATAGATGGAAAACTATACACCATGGTATACGGTTTGCTAACAGCTGAAAATGTTGATCCTATAGAAAAGAAGCCCCTAATGCATTTTAATCCTGGCAGTTCTGTATTAAGCATATCAACAGTTGGTTGTGACTTCTTCTGCTCTTTTTGCCAAAACTGGGAAATTAGCCAAAGTAGGCTTGAAAAAGGGCTTTACGGAGAAAAAAAGACACCACAAGAAATAATAGACGACGCCATAAAAGTTAAAGCGGATGGAATTTCCTATACATATAACGAACCAACTATAATGTATGAATTCATGTACGACACAGCTGTTTTAGCCAAGAAAAATAACCTATTTAATACCATGGTAACAAACGGCTATATGACTCCAGAAGCTGTTGATGAAATAGGAAACTTTTTTGATGCAGCAACAGTTGATTTTAAGGGTGGAGGAAATAAGGAGTTTTATAGAAAATATATGGGAGTACCAGATCCTGAGCCAATATTCGAAACTTTAAAAGCAATGAAAGAAAAGAAAATTTGGATAGAAATAACTAACCTTGTTGTGCCTAAAGTCGGAGATAAAGAGGAAGATATAAAAAGGCTTTCAAAATGGATAGTAGATAACCTGGGAGATAACGTACCTTTCCATCTCCTAAGATTTCACCCAGATTATAAAATGCTTGACAGCGAAGATACTCCAGTAAAAACATTAGAAAAGCTTGCAAAAATCGCAAAAAACGAAGGTTTAAAATATGTTTACATAGGTAACGTACCAGGACATGAACTAGAACATACTTATTGCCCAAAGTGTGGATATCCTCTAATAGAAAGATACGGCTTTTATATAACAGCATGGAGACTAACAGAAGACAATAAGTGCCCCAAATGTGGAACAAAGATAGATATTATTGGTAAGAAAAGAAACTCATCCCCATTTTCACTCTCTATAATATAGATAAACTATATAACTTATATTATTTAAAATAATTTTTAATTAGCGAAGAAATTATTAAACATAATAAACTTTTAATACAAATTATAGTTTATTTAGATTGAAAGAAATCATTATAAACTCTGCCAGATAAAGAAGATAGGGCAACAGAGAGAACTGGTGTGTAGGATATGATGTTTTGTCCTAAGTGTGGAGGAGTGATGATACCAATAAAAAAGAATGGGAAGACAATATTAAGATGCACAAAATGCGGTTACGAAATGGAAGCTCCATCAAATACCGTAAATGAATACAAGACAGTATCAAAAACAACAGAAAAAGAAAAAGTACTAACAACAAAGACTATTGGACAAGAGCAAAATGTTGACAGCGAAGAAAATAAAGAAGAACTGGAACAAGCAAAAGAAGATTATTATGAGCTAGTCTTAGATCAAATGGGAGAATATGGAGATCAAATTTAAAAATTTCAATTCTTAAAGTTAGCTTTACTATTTAAATAAACTGCCCATGCGATTTATTTCATCCGATACTTCATCTAAATCCTTGTGAGTATCTATACTTCTCCAATAATATTTAGGTATTTCAAATTTTACTGCAACCATCTTACCTTCAGAAGAAAGCTTCGGGAAAGTTGTCATCTCTATATCTCCCTTATTTGGTAAATATTCTATTATTTCCGGTTTGAAAGCATAAATACCTGCATTAATCCAATAATCGTAAAGTATGGGCTTTTCTTTAAACCCTTTAACGAATCCATTATTATCTATATCTAATACACCATAGGGGCTTCTTAACGGAACAACTGCCATAGCTGCTATAACGTTTTCTTTTAAAGAAGACAATAATATATTCGGGTTAATGTTAGTAATGATATCCCCATTAGTAACTAAAAACTTTTCGTGATTTTTATATATATGACTGGCCTTTTTTAGTGCACCTCCAGTCCCCAAAGGTTCGTCTTCAACCACATAAGAAATCGACACTCCATATTTATAACCACTACCTAATTCTTCAATGAGTTTCTCTTTATGATATCCTACTAAAAGGGCTACTTCATCTATACCATAGTGCTTTAACCATTCCAATTGGTAAACTATTACAGGCTTATCATTAATTGTAACCAATGGTTTGGGTTTATCTAAAGTTAGAGGTCTTAGCCTCTTACCGTATCCACCAGCTAATATTAAAGCAAGACTCATTATATTTCACCCAGAATTTGCCGCCGCGGGGATTTGAACCCCGGACCGCCCGGTCTTCAGCCGGGCGCTCTCCCGCTGAGCTACGGCGGCTCCCTCTTACCTATGACAATTTAGAAAATATAAAAATATCTCGTCCCTCTATTTATAAATATTGAATTCCTCATCCTTTAGAAAGAAACCAAAATAATTTAATCAAATAATTTTAAGAACAACTAAGATATTCTCCATTCTATTTCAAGCATTGATTTTGAGTCTCTATAGTATATAGTAGGTATCCCGATGATTCTTAACCTACTCCTGAGTTCTTTATCATTTGTAGCAACATAAACTATCTCTCCTCTATTTTTTAATTCCAGCGAAGCGTGGAAAATAGAGTCATCTGCATCAATTTCTGTAGTATCGATTATAGGAACCTTATTAACATTAATTAAGTTAAGCCCAAAATTAATTTCCTTATATATTTTTTTGTCTTTATTAAGACTAGCTATTTTTTTAAGTTCCTCTATTACACTAGTTGTTGTAATTAATTCAACTTTCTGCTCCAATATATCATAGAACATAGATAAAGTAATGACCCCTTGACCGAGCATAATTATAATGTTAGAATCCAATATTACCTTGGGGTTCACTTGTTTACTAGCCCCCAACCTATTAATCTCCACCTTCCGGCTATCCTTCTACTAACTGCAACCCTTAACCCTTTCCAAGCTATAACAGGCCTTTTTAATTTAACTGAAACTACTTCTTTATTAAAAGAACTAACTGTTCCTATAGTTAGACTTGCACCAACAGCTAACATTAAGACTTCATTTTTAGTTAAAGGATCAACTTTGATTTCTTCTTTTGATCCAACAACATTCTTAAACAAATGATACTCAAACTCTAAATCATTAATTGCTGGAGGCAATAAACCAGGTTTCCCTACTATATTGCCAACCAGATTATCTGATTTAGTTAAAGTAGGATCAAGCTTTGTACCTATAGCAACTAAACCACCAGGTTTGGCTTCTTCTACTTCATATTTTCCAAATCTTAAGCTTGTAATTTCAGTCGTTATAGGCTCATATTTTTCTGCATTTCCAGACTGCAAACCTGGGCCTATTTCTATCTCGTCTCCTATCTTAAATTTTCCTTGTATTATTGAACCTCCAATTATACCTCCTACCAAATCTTCTGGCTTTGTGCCGGGCCTATTAACATCAAAGCTCCTTACTACAAACATTAACGGATTACTATTCTCATCTCTTTTTGGAGTTGGTATATATTTTTCTATAGCAGCTAGCAATGCGTCAATATTAACTCTCTTAAGAGAGCTTACGGGAATTATTGGTGCATTTTCTGCCCATGTATTATGTAAAAACTTTTTAATTTCATTATAGCTTTCCTTAGCCCTCTCTGGAGATACTACATCAATCTTGTTCTGAACTACTACGAGATTTCTTATACCTAAAATGTCAAGTGCCAAAAAATGCTCCAACGTTTGTGGTTGAGGGGTATTTTCGTTTGCAGCTATAACTAATAGAGCCCCATCCATTAATGCTGCACCTGATAGCATAGTAGCCATCAATATTTCATGACCGGGGGCATCAACATATGATATTCTCCTGACCAGCTTTGGTTTTGAGCCAGGAGAGCACTCACAAACTGGCTCTGGAGAGTACTTTTCCGGATATCCACATTCTACACATTCCCATACTTCTCCGTCCGCAAATCCTAATTTTATTGTCATTCCTCTTTTGATTTCTTCACTATGCCTCATAGTCCACGTTCCTGTTAAAGCCTGAACAAGGGTTGTCTTACCATGATCTACATGACCTACAATACCAATGTTAACGTTAGGTTGCATGTTTTCTAATGTTGTTTCTGACATATTGTTTATCCCTAACCATTTATGCTAAGATAAAAGTTTAAAAGCAATATATGAAAAAGGTAATTTAAAATTTTTATAACACTACCAAAATCTAGGAACTATTTTGTTATTTATATCTATATTTAAAATCTCCAAAATTATATTTCTAAATAGAAATATATAGCAGGTGAAAATTTATGGCATTAAAAGTTGGAGAAAAAGCTCCTGATTTTGAGCTAACAGCAAATGATGGCGAAAAGGTTAAGCTATCGGATTTTAAAGGAAAGTTTGTTATTTTATATTTTTATCCTAAGGCGATGACACCAGGTTGTACAAGGGAGGGATTAAGATTTAATGAATTGTTAGACGATATTAAAAAGCTAAATGCAGAGGTTTTAGGAGTTTCTTCGGATAGCGTTGAAAAAATTAAGAAATTTGCAGAAAGATATGGCTTTAAATTTAAATTGCTTAGCGATAGCAACGGAGAAGTCATAAATTTATATGATGTTAAAAAGAAATACTTTTCAATCCTAACTGCGGAAAGAACCACATATATAATCGATCCTAATGGAATCATTGTTAGAGTTTTTCAAAATATAAGGCCTGCAGAAAAACATGCCGATTTGGCATTAACAGAACTTAAAAAGCTAGTTAATCAAGGCTAATAAACTAATATGAATATTTAATCTGACCTCCTC
>NZ_JAWDMQ010000069.1:0-5936 GCF_046536515.1 Caldisphaera sp.
GACTAATCGAATCAAATAGTGAATGCAAAGTACCAACAATAACATTAAAAGATGTTATTGAAATGGTTGATAATCCATATCTATTAAAGCTGGATTGCGAAGGTTGTGAAGCAGATATATTAACAAAGTCTCACCCTAATGAATTAAAAATTTTTAAATATATAGTATTTGAAGCTCATCCTTATAAATCTAATGTAAGTACTGATAAAATTTTAACTTCTCTAGAAAATATAGGGTTTAATTGCAAACACAAGATTCATAGTATTTATTTATGTCAACAAAAATAACTCTAAACATCTTGAAAAATTTGTTTAACTTTTTGGTAAATTTAGTTTTAGTTAGGTAGAAAAGTTTAAGAATTTATACCTAACTAAAACTAATAACCCAGATTTGCACTGTGCTAGAATATTTGTCCCGTAATTTTTTTTTCTAGGTCAAAATATAGAGAAAAAGATATGAAACGCTTGAGTTTGTAAGGATTTCATATATGTAGGAATTAGACATAGGCTCTGAAATAAATTGCTAAAACTAAGTTTTGGCAAAATAAATTTATTTGTATAGACAAGTAGGTAAAATGTAAAATTACCATGGACGCTAACTTTAAATAATATCAATTGAAAGAAAAGAAATAAGTGATCCTACTTGAGGATTTACAGCTTTAAATATTATATAATGTTAAATCATTGAAATATAAATTTTATCAGTAGTTTTTACAGCACTTTTTTATATAGCTATAAATAAAAATGCTTAATATTTAGACTTTTTTCTTTATATTTTATTATAATATAAAACATAATCCTAAAGAAACTAGAAATTCTTATTTTATTATATACTCATTATCTGATTACCAAATTAATGCCTAATTTTGATGAATATAAAAGGTATTATTAGTATTATCTTAAAAACTTATAAAAGATCTTTCGAATAATTATTAAGCTAATTAAATTTATAACAAACAATAATACAATTTTATTCATAAAATAAAAAAGACTTAATATCAATTGGCTTCACAAATTAAGTGAGAGATAAAAACTACAAAGAAGCATATTCATGACAAAAATATTAATAAAATAGGTGAAATAAAATGGCAAGAATTGCATTGATTCACACCCTTATTGAAGAAACAGGAGGGACAGAAAAATTAGCTTTAGAAATGTACAAAGCATTAAGAGAACTTAAATATGATGTTGATCTCTATACTGCTCATAAAGATCCTAAGGCTTGGGAAATTCTTACTAGCGGAGATCAAACTATTCAAACTATTAAAGAATTAGGAGAACCTTTTATAAATAGAATTTTGAAGACAAAAAATGACAAATTTATACGTTACAGGCGTTTATTAGCTTTGAATCATCTTGTTAAGCTAATAAAAAAGCTTAGAAATAATTATGATATTATAATTGAAACTCAATCAAATATACCTTACAAATATACAGATGCCTCTTACATTCATTTTCCAGCTCTTATTGATTATATTTCATTTCAGGCAAAAACAGGTATTAGTAGAAAACTTTATAACTCATTAGTAATAAAGAAAGCAAAATTATTAATTTCCAAATCAGGATTTGTAATGACAAACAGTACATGGACTGCTAATTATATAAAGAAAGCATATGGCAATGATCTAAAGATTAAAATTGTTTACCCCCCGGTAAACATTGAGGAACTTCTTTCTATAAATGGAGAGAGAAGGAAAATAATATTAACTGTTAGCAGATTTTCTCCTGAGAAAAAGCTAAATACGATACCAGATATAGCTAGGAATATACCAGAAGCCGAATTTTATTTGATAGGTAGCACAAGTAATTACTCACGATCAGTTATTAAATCTATAAACAAAAAAGCAATAGGACTAAATAATTTTCATGTTGAAACTGATGTACCAAGAAAAAGAATAATTGAATTAATGTCCCAAGCTTCTATTTACCTTCATCCACCTTTTGCTGAGCATTTTGGTATTTCTATAGCTGAGGCAGCAGCAGCTGGGCTAGTACCTGTAGTCTATAAAGATGGTGGAGGATGGACAGATATAGTTTCTAGAATAGATGAAGGATTAGGTTATAAAAACATTGAAGAGGCAGCTCTAATTATAAAGAAATTATTAAGCGAGTGTGGAAGGCTTAATAATCTTTCAGAAAAAGCTAAAGATATAGCCAAAGACTTCAGTTATGAAAAGTTTAAGGAAAGGCTTAATGAAGTTATCGAAGAACTTATAAATGCAAAAATTTAAAGGGGATTACAGGTTAAAATATTCCAATGAGTATATTCATTTAGATTTTTTATTACACTATAATCCCTTAATCCTACTATAGATAATTCATCCTTTGCCTTAGTACAAATATGAGGTTTTAAACCTATTTTTCTCATCATTTTAACAACATTTATCAAGCCTATTTTAATTGCTGACTCATAATCAATTAATAATGCTACATGACTCTCATCTGCTCTTATTTCCTTTACAGGATCCTTAAGCTTTACAAGTTGGTTATAAAAAATTAAGTCTAGATTGTTAAATTGCTTCTGACCTCTTCCCTGCCTTGAAGGGTGAGGGTTTCCTGAGGTCTAGAGGGTTACACCCCTTCTATGGGTGCTACTCCATTATGCCCCCAAGCCGATATTGCTGGAGAAATCGGCTCCCGCTCCTCATGTTTTAAGAGTTGATCGGCTTGGAGTTATATTTTATTACACTTGTTAGTTGGGGTAGATGCATACTCAAATTTCAGTGACGCATACCCCTTTAGCAAATGTCTCAATTTTTAATAAGGTTTTAAATTAAAAAAACTTTACCCCGCCCCTAGAAGGGGTTTGTCGTTCGCTTTATCATATAAATTGAAGCACTGGTAGGAGCCTAGGTAAAATCTTTTTCTATAAGCTGGCTTAGAATTAAATACAATTTTATGAAAATTCAATGAAGCCCAGACCCCTACTTATAAGTTTTGCTAAATTTGAAGTAAATTTCCCTAATTCTTTCTGATCTTGTAATCTGCATTATATATGATAATATAAAATAAGGTACTGATTTAATGAGCCATTTCTGAAAATCTTCGTCTTTTATCTGTTTACTTATACTATAGTAATGCGGTAAGCATCTTAATAAATAATTAAGATCGTTTATTGAAAGCTTAAATTCTTTTGGTAAATATTTAATTTCTTTAAAAGGCGAATATTGCAATTCATTCTTAGGGTTTGACGCTTGTAACTTATCAAAATTACAAGGAACTTGATGCTCATTTAAACTTTGAGTGATTTCTGAAAGTATTTTTAAATCATTTGCATATTCTAAAGTTCGTAATGTTATCTTATAATAATATAATTTATTGTGATATTTTTGATCAACTTTATGAAATGTGCTATGACTTTCTTTATGAACCCTAAAATATGTAAGTTCATCATCTGTGAAAAATATACTTCCTTCAGAAACCAAAGATATACTATAAAAAAATTTATCCAAAGCTATTACAATTTTTTTAAATAGCTCTATGTATTTGTTAATTATATCTCTTTTGATTGCAATTGAACTATTGTTATGATGTCCCTTATCTGTAATATAAAAAAACAAAAAATCATAAGGATTCATTTTAGCAAATTTAGCTATATTTTTTAATGTGCTAGTTTTTATTATAAAGTTCTTGTTATTTGGAATTAAAATATTTTTATTTTTTGTCTTTAAATTTTGATAAATAGGATCTTCTAGCTTATTACCATTTTCATCTATAATAACCTGAGAATTATGAAAGTATATTAAATCATTAAATTTGTTAAAAGTTTCATATACTTTTGCTAGTCTATCTTCTCTATACATATCGTCATCTTCAAGAAATGTAATAATATCTCCTTTAGACTTTTTAAATCCAATTGCTATTTTTGAGCTAAGGGATTTTTCATCAGTTACAACGTTTTTCCATTTATTTCTAGAAATTATTTCATCACTTATATTATCCTCAAAGTTCTTTACAACAATTACTTCAAACATTTCTTTTGGAAGCGTTTGCTTTTCTAGGCTTTTCAATGCAAAAGGTAAGTATTTTCTTCTATCATGCGCTGTTACAATAACGCTGATTAAGTTTTTATCCAAATTAACTACCCAAAAATTTTTATATTACTTCCTTTTAAATCCTTTTTTGCTAAAATTAAAATTTAAACGCTTTCTTATTCTTTCAATAAATTCTAGTAAAAACCCTTAAAATTTACAGTTTCGTTTCTTTATTTGTTATTTAATATTAATTATCATTCGCATAGATAAAAATTATTATTTTTTTAACTTTTAAAGATTACCCTAATTTTTAATAAATTCACTTAACATAATTTAATTAATCATTATACTTTATTTATCATTTCCTCGTTTTTTCAAAAATTAACTTTTATCAAATATAATTGCATTTTTCAAAAATTTCAATAAATAATTCATAGTGTTATTAAAAAATTCTTATTAACTAGCAATTGACTCTATTAATTTCCATTCAGCTTTTGCCACATTTTCCCAAGTATACTTTTCTGAAAATTTAATACCATCATTTACTACTTTTTCTGACCCATCGATTATTTTAATAGCATGATCGATCATTCCCCTAATGTCTAAGGGTTTGACTTTAATTACAGCTTTTGCGTCTGAATAATTAAACCGTATTGCAGGTATTCCATATGCTAATACAGGTGTTCCACAGGAAAGGGATTCTAATACTACAAGCGGAAAAGCGTCTGATCTAGAAGGATATATAAATAGCTTTGATGATGCTAATAAATTAAACACATCATTACTTTTTACATTAAATTTAAATTCAACATTTTTAGCTATCCTTAAATCTTCTGCATATTTTATCACTTCTTTTGCCATTTCACTACTTGCAGCGCCAACAACTAAGGCCTTAATTTGTTTATTATAATTAGCTACTCCCTTAACTATTTTTAAAAAGTCAAAAATGCCTTTTTCAGGAGTAATCCTAGCATGAAAAATTAAATCATACACTTTTTCTTGATTTAAATAATTGCATTTTTCAACCCCGATCCCTGGATCAACTACTTTGAAGTTAAGGTTTATGCCTACTTTTTTCATTTCATATGGTATTGACTTAGAAACAGATAGAAGTTGAACTCCATGAGCTGCTAGACTAAGCAAATTAAGATTTGTATAACCATTTAATGCCTTAAGTAAACCTAAATTGTTTAGTTTTGCATTTTTTAAGAAAAGGCTAAATCCATAGCCATCCTCTATAGTTAAGGATCCTATTGCTGGTATTGATTGAAGAAGTAAACTCCATTTCATACCGCTAGATCTTATACCTAAGGATAAAACAGAATAATCATAAGGTGCATAAAGTAAATCCGCGTTAAGCCTTTTGCAGACCTTAGCTATATAACGACCATATGCAATTTCATTTATATGGCCTATGCTATGGAAATCCTCCAATTCATATGCTGATTTTACTATATCTAATGATTCTCTATCATTTAAATACTTTTTAATATCTCTCATTAACATTAACTTCTTATTTTTTGGAATTATTAATACGTAATTTTCTTTAGGAAAAAAGCTTAATACTTTAAGGGTTCTTATCTCACCTCCTCCGAAAAACCTTGGTAACATTAATATTGCTACTTTCATTATATGCACCTTTTTAATTCTGTTAATTATATTAGCAATTTGCTTTAATAACTTTACGACTTTTCAAAAACTTTTTCAAAGATATAATAGATTTCTTTTTGTTTTTGCTAAGATAACCCATTTAAAGAAAAATATAAAACGCCAAATTTTATCCTATTTTTCGATAAAAAAGTATAGTTTAAAATGAAAGTCAATTCAATAGAGTTTATGTTAATAGCATCAAATAAGATTTATAGTCTTTTGACCTAAATGGCTTTAGAATTCCCCGTATTTAAAGATGTATCTATAAGGTTGAATTTAATATAAAAAACTATACTAGTTTTGGTTTGCCTTA
>NZ_JAWDMQ010000070.1:0-5718 GCF_046536515.1 Caldisphaera sp.
AGCTCTCCTTAAGAACTTTGTATAAAAGTCTATGGGCTTTTCCAAGGCTTATTGCTTTATTCTCTATTATAACTTTTATAGAATAGTTGAGGGCTTCCCTATACCTTTTCATTAAATCTATCAATTTTTTATGTGAATTGGGCTCAGGGCTAACCTTTACATTAACTGTTAAGGTTAGTAAACCCTCATTGCCCATAGACATAGTTACTCAACCTTGTATTTATCTATATTGACTTTTCTCATACAATTTGGGCATGTTGCATAATATATCTTTTTGCCCTTGTAGTCCCATACATACCCACACCTAGGGCATTTAAGTTTTATCACTACCTATTTCTACTAACTAATAAGGAAATAGCCCTTATAAGCTTTTCTCATCCCTGCCTTAAAAGGCGAGGCTTTCAGTTGTAAAGTTAAAAACAAGGATAAAGTTTATAAATTTAAACTCAGCATCAATCTATAAAGAGAATTGGGTGATAAAATGGTTAGAGACAGACGCGTTAAAGCAAAGGAATTAAAAGGCAAAAAAGATGTAAATGGCAAATCATACGAGTATGATTATTATACTCTTCCATTAAATATATACGTTAAAAAACATGTCATAGAAAAATTTGGAAAAGATTTCATAGTTGAAGTAGATGATAATTCAGGTGTTATATGCATAAAACCTAAAGCCTTAGAGGATTTTATAGGAATTACTAAATGCCCATCTCCATGGGCATAAGAAAATTTTATAATTAATTTAATTCAAGTTCTTCAATAAAGCATAAAATATTATTTTTTAAATGCTATGATTTGAGGCCAAAAAAATGAGTTATAATAAGGTATCAATAATAATACCTACATATAATGAAGCAGAAAACATTAAAGATCTTATAAATGCTATAGAAAAAGTATTAAAGGAAAATAAAATCAATAGCTATGAAATAGTTGTTGTCGATGATAACAGCCCAGATAAGACTTATGAAATCGTAGAAAAAATAAGCAAAACAAATAATCACGTCAAACTAATAAAAAGAGAAAGAAAAGGAGGATTATCTTCAGCTGTGCATGAGGGAATAAATAATACCGATGGAGATATCATTGTTGTCATGGATGCAGATTTCCAACACCCACCGGAGTTATTGCCAAAACTTATTGAAAGTCTAAAAGATCACGATATTTCTATTGCATCGAGATATGTAAAAGGTGGTAAAATAGAAGGTTTCAGTTTGCCCAGAAAAATTATTAGTAAAGGAGCAACCTTAATAGCGAAAATATTGGTTCCAGAAGTTAATAAAACATCTGATCCTATGTCTGGATTCTTCGCTTTTAAAAGGAACTCAATTAACCTAAAGAATATAAATACTATCGGATATAAAATTTTATTTGAGATACTCTATAGAAATCCTAAAGCTAAAAGCATAGATGTTCCATATACATTTAAGAATAGAACTAAAGGCAAAAGTAAGCTTGGAACTAGAGAGATTATAGAATTCTTATTTCATGCAATAAAAAATTCAAGAGTAATAAAGTTTGCTATAGTAGGAGCACTGGGCACATTAGTTAATTTGGGAATAATGTATATACTCATTAAAAAAGGACTATTTTATGACTACGCCAGCGCTATTGCCATAGAGACGAGCATATTATTCAATTTTATTCTTAATGATTTGTGGACTTTTAGTGATAAAAAGGGTAGAAGGATTATATCTAGAATTCTTAGATATAACTTGATGGTAGGCCCAAGTGGTGTAACTATATTTTTCGTTATGGAAGTTGTTACAAAATTACTAAAATTTTACCCATTAATAGGACAATTTATAGGAATTATATTTGGCTTCATAGTAAACTTCTTGCTGTCTTATACTAAAGTTTGGAATATATAAAAATTTATAGCAGTTTAAATAACAAATAATTTTTAAAAATTTAAAATAATTAATTGCTTTCCAAAAAGTTATAATTATATAAATTCTATTATTCTTAACTAGTGCCTACTCTAAAAAGTTCTCCAAGGTCTAGAGGGTTACATACCTTTATGAGTGCTACTTGTTTATTACCCTTGTAAAAGTAAGAATTGCTTTTACTTTTTGTACTTTAAGAGGTGATCAAATTAAGATATCTAATATCAAATAATTTTTGATAAAGCGAACGACAAGCCCCTTCTAGGGGCGGGGTATTTTTTTAAGATTAAAAATTTATTAAAAATTAAGACAGCTGCTAAAGGGGTATGCGTCACTGAAACATGAGGTACGCCTATACCCCAACTAACAAGTGTAATAAAATAAACTCCAGGCAGATCAACCTTTAAAGCATGAGGAGCGGGAGCCGATTTCTCCCACAATATAGGTTTGGGGGATAATAGAGTAGCACCCATAAAAGGGGTGTAACCCTCTAGACCTCAGGAAACTCGCCCTTCAGGGCGGGGAGGAGGTCAGAGGTATTAAATTAAATCTTTGCTCTGCTTGAATGGCTAGGTTTGCTACTTCTTTTTTATTAAAGATAAAACATAATCAATATATATGCAATGTAAATTCCAAAATTGATTAACGTGACAGGAATTCCTATTTTCATAAAGTTTTTATATGTTATTGTTACTCCATACTTACTTTCCAACATATCTAAAATTATTATATTTGATGCAGCTCCAAATATAGTTAAATTACCTGCTATCGTTGTTGCCATGGCTAAAGTAATCCAGCTAATATTGTTTGTTTGGGTATACCCTAAATTATGCATGTAAATTATAAACAGATTTGTAAATGGTACATTACTTATTAGTTGACTAATTATTAATGACGAAGCGGATATTCTTATTATATTATCAGCTCCCTTCATTATATGGGGCAATAAAATATGTAACAATCCATACAATATGCCCGAGTTCCATATGCCTTGAGTTGCAATAAACATGGTTATAAAAAATACTATAGTCCCCCAGTTTACTTTGGAAAGAATTTGCCTGGGTTCTGATATAAATATATAAATAAATGCTGAAATTGTAAACGGTATTATGCCTATTGATGTTACGTGAGGAAGCTTATATAATTCAAGAAAATCATTTATTAAAAGAAACACTATAACTAAAATAACAGCTCCTAATGATATATATGCATCTTTCTTATTTTTTATAAATTCTTGAGGAACACCAATGAAAAATGATCTTTTTAAATTTTTTATTTTATAATATTTTATTATGAAGTATGTAGTTATAACAAGGTTAATTATTGTTGGTATAGCAAGGTATTTCAAAAACATTATTAAAGGCGCACTTATATTTGTTTGAGTAGCTATTAGCATGTTTTGCGGATTGCCTAAAGGAGTCATTGTAGAACCTATAGTAATTGAAAATGCTAACAAAATTGCTACAGGTTCGAAAGACAAATCCAATGACTTTGCTATAATAACTGATAAAGAAGTTCCAACAACTGCTACAGCGTCGTTTACCATTATGCTTGCTAATATTCCGAAAAATAAAGACAACAAATAAAGTATTGAAAGCCTACTTCTAGTACGCATGACCAGCATTGCAGCCATATAATCTAATAGACCTGAGTTTTCTGCAATACTTACAATGCTAAACATTCCAATTAAAAACAATATCACATTCCAATCTATAACATCGCTGATGCTGTTTATTGGGATAAGCCCTGATAATATAGATAAAGAAGCAGCAAAAGACATGATAGACCAAGATGGAATCTTTGGATATTTTGCCCTAAATATGAACCCTCCTATTATTATTAAAAGCAATAACAATCCGATGTATTCGCTGATATTTTCCATATTATTTTCCCTTAATTTTTATTGCATATTGCAATAAAAAGTTTTTGAATATTAAAGAAAATTTACTTAACTATTATTATAATCAAATAAAGTTAAATAATTTTATTATACACCAATAAAGGTTATTTTGGGCTAAACATGTTATTCTAATTAATAACACATTATTCAAAACTAAGTAAATCCCCTTCAATTATATTGCAATTACTTCCAATTATTGAAGATATACTAGGAGTAGTTTTATTGCCATTTACTATTTCTTTAATATATAAAGGGTCGTCAATAGATATCAAACACTCCATAATATTATTAAAAACTTTATAGCAGGCTATTTCTCTCATAAGTCCATTAATTTTTTTCCTATTTATTATTTGCTCTATCATAAGATTTCTTTTGTTGACAAGATTTATTAATTCATCATTTATATCGTTTTCGCATAAGATTAATACCCTGTAAATTCTATTTTGTTTTTTATTTGTTAGCAAATTACTAAGCTGACCTCTTTTTAACTCTAAATTTTCTATGCTTATCAATGAATTATGACCTTCTATCAATTTGTTATCCAACTCTATTAATTTGCCTTTCTTTATTTCAGCTATAATAGAAGCTCCCTTGCCTAACGTTCTAAAATCGGGTTCGTCTCTATTTATTAAGTGTAATATTATTTCATTAGAATCAAAAATTTTTGCTAAGTCATTTAATATACTATTATAATTTGTAGGACCTATTATACTTATCCCTCTTATAGTTTTTTTATATTTACCAAACAAAATCAGAGAAGTTTTTTGATCCCTTATATTGAGATCTGGAAATGATATCTCATAAACTACTTCTGGCGAATCAAAGTCAACTTTGCTATTAGGCTTAATTTGCTGAACTTTTTTCCCGATCTCTCTTTTTAATTCATTTTTTATGGATTCTCCATAAGATAATTTATATTGTGACTTTATGGACTCTTCTTTTATAATGGTATCATCGTTAATCCTTATTCCAATTAAAAATTTTTTTACATTATATTTATCTATTCTATAAGATACCTGCAATGAAGCTTTATCTATGAAGTCTTCAATAATACTATTACATAAATAACATCTTTTGTAGTTAGGCTCTTCATTATACAGGTTCTTATATAGCTGATACGATATCGGGCCTATGTTAATCATAACATCTTTTATATAATCTTTATTAATAACTCCTCTTCTTAGCATTTCATGCAAATACATTATTACTAGAAACTTTATTGCTTTCCCTCTTTCAGAGTTTGACCATCCAAGCCCTAGCCTAGCAAACATCCTCCCCAAACATCTATCGCAAAGTGGATAGGCCTTAATTAAATCAATGGATTTATTAATTATATTATCATTTTTCCTTTCGCTATTATACATAGCTTATTTCACACCCTAAAAGAAAGCTCATTTTTAAGACAAAACAAAGTTTCATAAGCACCCCATATTCTTTGGATTAATTTAAAAACTTCACCTTCTAACTTAAATCCTAAATTTAATATTTTAATTTTTTGGAAAATCTGTTTTAACATTTTTTACTACCTCATATTTTTACAATTAATGAAATCCCTCCCCCTTTTAAATACTAGATAATAATTATTTAAATACTTCTTTTCTTCGATTTCATTTTATAGTTTCGAGAGTTATTGATATTTGCCTAAAAGATTTGAGAAATAAATTATTATGATAGTCGAGAAACTTAATGCTATAGTTCTGATCTCCTCTCTGCCCTGAAGGGTGAGGGTTCCCCTCATCTGTTCGGGATTACATCTGTCATCTGAGGGACAATCGGGATGGTCAGAGATCCCCCCATCTTTTTGTATGCTTTCTTCTCAATGTTTATTACTGCTATAGTATCTCTATCAGCTTCAAAGCCACACTTAGTACATTTAAATCTCCTATAACCAACCTCTATAAGCTTTGAGCCACATATTGGGCATATTGATGATGT
>NZ_JAWDMQ010000071.1:0-5712 GCF_046536515.1 Caldisphaera sp.
ATTTTATAAAATATACTTATTAAACGTTTTTTACCAATAGTAACTGGTGAGAATGTGGAAAACGATTTTTTAATAAATGAAGTAAGAGGTGTTTTGGCTTTAGATTCGAGAGGTAATCCTACAATAAAAGCAATAGTAAAGACTAAAAAGGGCGTAGGAGTAGGAATTGCCCCTAGTGGAGCAAGTAAAAGCTCCAAAGAAGCAATAGAGTTAAGGGATGGAGGAAATAAATGGAATGGACTAGGCGTAAATATTGCCTTATCAAAGTTGAATGGAGAAATTGCTCAAAAACTGATAAATTTAGATTCAAGAAACCAACCATTAATAGATTCGCTACTTATAATTTTAGACGGGACTAAAAACAAATCATCATTAGGAGGTAATACAACAACAGCTACTAGCATAGCAGTTGCAAAGGCAGCCTCTAGCACATCTGGTTTAGAACTATATGAATACTTAGGTGGACCTGGTTCAAGAATCTTACCAACGCCGATTCTTAATATAATAAATGGAGGAGTTCATGCAGGAAACAATTTAGCATTTCAAGAATTTATCCTAATACCCACAGGAGCTGAGTCATTCACAGAAGCCATGAGAATGTCTGTAGAAGTATATAAAACCTTAAAAAATGTAATAAGTGAAAAATATGGAAAATCTGCTACTAATGTTGGAGACGAAGGTGGTTATGCTCCTCCAATTAATGAATCAAGGGAAGCATTTAGATTAATAGAAATGGCCATTAAAAGATCTGGTTATGAACTAGGCAAAGATTTTCATTTAGGTATGGATGCAACTGCTTCTGAGTTTTACGATGTTAATAAAAAATTGTATAAGGTTGATGGAAAGGAATATACCTCGGATGAAATGCTTGATTATTACGTATCATTAATTAATGAATTCAATATAATATATCTAGAGGACCCATTTGATGAAGAAGACTTTGATTCTTTTCATAATATTACAAATAAAATAGGCAATAAAGTATTGATAGTTGGAGACGATCTCTATGCAACTAACGTGAAGTATTTATTAAAGGGAATAGAAAAAAAGGCAAGTAACGGAGCGTTAGTTAAAGTAAATCAAGTAGGAACATTGACAGAAACATTAGATTATATCAGAATCTCTAAAGAAAATGGAATAATTCCTGTAATAAGTCATAGAAGCGGAGATACTGAGGATTCATTTATAGCGGACTTAGCAGTAGCAGTTAGTTCAGGTATAATTAAAACCGGTGCGCCTGCTAGGAGCGAGAGATTATCAAAATATAATAGGTTAATAGAAATTGAAGATCAATTAGGCCCTTCAGGTAAGTATTTAGGAAAAGAACCATTCATACGCTCTTAATTTTAATATTAACTATCCTTTTTGTTTAATAATCCTAGTTTAATAAAGCAATAACAAACCTAGCCCCTCGGGGAGTCAGACTACTGGTTTTTGTTCCAATAAAAAATAAGATACAAAGGCTAGCATGATAAATATTGATATTAATCCTAAGGACAAAGAAGGTAACGATAATGAAGTAAATATAGGAAGCAAAAGGCCCAGTTCTTTAATTTTATTAAAGTTATAATAATAATAAATTGATAAAATTGCTGTTAATGTAATACCAACAACTAATAAAATTATGGGGTTTAAATTTAACAATAATCCTAAATTGATATCATCTTTTATGTAATAAATTAATTGCATAAAAGAATAGTTAATAAAGTTATTTGATGTTAGATAAAATGCTAATATTAATAATGAAGATGTTATTAAAAATGATGTTAAAAATCTTTTAAATTTCAATTTATAATTATAATAAATAAATATAATGTAAAATGGTGCTGATATAAATATATCTGGATAAGTTAAAATAGATAGACTGTAAAATATGCCTGATAATGTTGGGCTGTATTTAGCTAGCAATAACGATAAAATTAAAAATGATAAAATTATGGTTAACATAGCATTAAATGAAAAATATAGTATTGTTGCAAAGAATCCAATAAAAATTGATATTAAAAATAAATTCATATCTTTGTGCTTGTATATAAAAAGCCCTAATAATAATAGTGTTATAGCATATATTATACTTGAATAAGCATGAGCAGATAATGAGAATAAGCTTGCTGGAATGTATAATAATGCTAATCCTGGCAGAAAGTTATAGACAGTAACGTTATTCCAAGATTTATTTTTATAATCAAAATAAATAGAAAATTCTTTTTGGGGATCAATTTTAGTTAGGTTTATTATAGTATTATTGTATGGTAGCGTTTGAGACAAATATCCAAATGATGGGTTTTTCAAAACATAATAGTAATAATTTACATTATATGGATTATGTAACTTAACTATTTCCGACGAAGCTAATTCAATAATTAAATTTTGAGAAGACTGATATGCCTTTGAAGATATGTAAATTGATAATCCAGGGGTAAATCTAGATGCAAATGCTCCAGCAATAATTAATGAAACTAAAATAATGTAAGTTATGTATTTAGGTTTGTAATACTCACTTAGTTTATTAGTTTCAAGTAAATGAGCTATTATTGATATAGAGGCCAAACCAATAAACCCAATTATTAATACTAAACTTGATATATTTGAAACATATCTGATTAAAAATAAAATTAATGATATAATTAACAGTTCATAAGTCATTATAAACCAATCGATATCAATAATTTTATATTTTGTTGTATTTTTTAATTTTCCTCCGTTTATTGAGGTAGAATATGCTATTAAAGAAAAAAGAGGAAACCACATATAATAAAATGGTAATGGCCTATAATAAAATAAAAAAGCTATTGCAGGTAAAACTAATCCTGCATATTTTAGCTTTGAATAATATTTAGCATAAATAACTAGTCCTATTATTATAATACTTAAAAATAAAGAAGTGTATAAAATCTTTGGTAAATAAATTCCATATTGTGTTAATGTCGATAAACCTGCCCCTATTGGCATTAGGTTAAAAGTCAAAGGTAATAATGCCCCTTTTATAAATTCATTTGGACTGAGTATTAGGAATGGTAAGTTTACCAATAATGATGATATTAAAAATCCATATATTATATTTTTCATATTATATTTTTCATAATATAAGGCTATCAAGTAGAATATAAAGAAAACGCCAGCAGTTTCTCTATAAGATACAGCCAGTCCAAACAATAAACCCGATAAGAGTGGGTGATCGCTATATGCTATAGCTATTATTACTAAAGCTATCCAACCAACTATTGGACTAAATAATACAGGTTCGCCAATAAATATAAATGATGCACTTGATAAAATTAAAGGGAAAAGACTTTTATATGGTTCTTGCATTTTTCTATAGGCCAAAAACAAAGCTAATGAGTAAATGATAGCATCATAAAAACCTTTTGGTATGTTTAATAACACTTTTGGTATATAATAAAGCATAGCAAATCCAAGATAATCATAAGATGAAACAAAACCGATTATTTTATTATTGCTATATCCATAAGGGTATTTAAAAATATAAGTATAATAAGGATAAGATTCTTTAAAAATTAGATATTGAAGATAGTTTGAGGAATACGGATTTTGCAATTTAAGAAGCGTTTTGGCAGCACTAATTTGAATTATGTAAGAATCCGAATATCCTCCAACAAGTGTATAAATTATCTTATATGAAGACATATATAAAATTCCTACTGACAAAATTAAAGATATTATTCCAGAAAGAGTCAGCAATTGGATAATTTTTATATTTTTTTTGTTAATGTTAACGCTCATAAAAATTGCTATTATAGAAATTATAACAAGAAATAGATAAGTAATAAGCATCCATAAAGGCGGAGATTGTATATAAATAGGCCAACCTCTATAAGAACCAAAGTAACTATAGGGGACTAAAGTAATGTAATAATAAACAGCAAACCCCATAATGTTTATGGACAATAATAAAATTAGAGCTCTTTTTAATTCATAGTCTTGGTTATTGTTTCCATTATTATAGTTTATTTATACCACCAAATTATTAATAAAGATCAGATAAAAATAAATTTTAATGAGGAGTCAAATATGGAAACAACTAGAGTTTCAATAATAACTACAGCATACAATGAAGAAGAAAATATAGGTAAGCTAATTGAGAGAATAAGAAAGCTTAATTTAAATACATATATAATAGTTGTTGATGATACCTCGAGTGATAATACTGCAAAAATAGCAAGCAAACTTTCTGATAAGACTATTATAAAGAAAAGAGAAGGCCAGACTATTGGACTTTGGTATGGTATGCTAAATTCTGTTAGCAATATTTTGGTAACCATTGATGCTGATTTGGAAAATCCACCAGAATTAATACCAGCTATGATAAATGAATTTATAAACAATAAATGCGATGTGTTAATTGCATCGAGAAATAAACTACCTAGAATTTCAGAAAAGATATCAACAAAAATATTTAAAAAAATCCTTAATGTTAATGATATATATTCAAATTTCAGAGTTTATTCCAAAGATTGTTTAAAAGACTTTAAGCCAAAATTAGGTGAAACTTTTGGTTTAGAATTTTTATTATTTTTAAATAAAAAAAGATGTAAAATATGCCAAATAATTTATACACCTCCACCAAGAAGAAATAATCCAAGAATTGGCGGAAAAATAAAAGCTAATCTTAGAGCATTTTATTCTACATTTAAGTCGTTAATGGGCTATTTAATATATTATAGTTCATAATAATTATTATGCTTAATTCTCATCATTAAGTGAAGAATTTTAAGCTTTATTATATTTGCTTTAGTAAAATATATAATAAAATGCGATCATTATTTTAAAATAAAGTAATGACATCAATAGTTTTTGTCTGACCTCCTCCCTGCCCTGAAGAGCGAGTTCCCTGAGGTCTAGACTACAGAAGACTAGAGCATTGGATAGATTGGCAATGTGAAAAGCAGGGAGTACCATCAATTGTTATTAACCCTAAAGGTACATCGTCAATATGCCCAATATGTGGTTCAAAACTTGTAGAGATTAGTTATAGGAGATATAAATGTCCTAAATGCGGTTTTGAGGCTAATAGAGACACTATAGCAGTATTAAACATTGAAAAGAAAGCATACAAAAAGATGGGGGGATCTCTGACCACCCCGACTGCCCCTCAGATGACAGATGTAATCCCGAACAGATGAGGGGAACCCTCACCCTTCAGGGCGGAGAGGAGGTCAGAATTAGTTTGTATAAACAGTTTACTGCATTTTTTATAATTAAAAAAGATATAATCGTGCAGATTGAATAAGTATTTCATTACTTTATGTTATTTAATATAATTGTAAACAGTGAAGTAAATTAGAAAGGTTTTTTGTAACAAAAATAATAAACTTAATAATAAATTTAATAAAGCAAATCTTTTGAACTTAAGGTTATAGAATAAAAATCTTAGGTATTATTTTCTCATGTTATTTAAGACAAAACTAGTCCTCAAAATAAAAATGTATCAATGATAAAATTATATTCTAGAAAATAAATAAAAAACAATTTTAAGATAAATCTTAAATAAAATTTTACAGAGTATGTAATTTTCTAGAATAAGTAGGAATCCTCATTGCAAGGGATGATGAGAAATGTATTTTTGTAAGAGCAGTTAGTTGACTAAAGTCTTTATAGTTGAAAAACTTTGATCTTTAGGCAAAAACTATTATCATGTTAAAATATAAATAGATCTAATACCTTATAAATCCTCTGTAATAATTATTAATA
>NZ_JAWDMQ010000072.1:0-5515 GCF_046536515.1 Caldisphaera sp.
CCCCGCTAGTAAGAATTTCCCAAGCCTTAGGATCTTTATGAGCAGTATAGAGATCAACATTATAATTAAGTTCTCTTAATGCTTTGTACATTTCTAAAGCTAATTTTTCTGTTCCTCCTGTCTCTTCAATAAGGGTGTGAATTAATGCAATTCTTGCCATTTTATTTCACCTACATTAATAATTTTTTATTATAAGCATGCATTTTTGTAGTTTTACCTTTACACTTAAAATTTGTGAATCGAATTTAATTTAAGCTTTCTACTTTATGAATCAAATTGGTTTATTGCTTGTCATGAATTTAATTAGCTTAATAATTAGTCAATAGATCTTTTATAAGTTTTTTAGATAATAGTAATAACTTTTAAGAGCAAGTGACACATAAACAAGAAAATCTTACCAAGTAGATCCTGTCCTATAACTTTGGAGAATAAGCAAATTCATTATGTTGTTAATAATTAAGAAACAGAAGAACTTTAGATGAACCGACCGAAGAGGTTATAAGCAGGCTTCTTAAGGGATATCGAATTTCCAAGAAGCAACGATGTTATGACCAATAGTAGTGTCGAGCGACGTAAATGTTTCCTAGTAATGCATCTCATAGCCTTCATGAAGTCTGAGGGCTTAGGTTTAAGCTCCGGCGGTAGCTCTCTGGACTCAGTTTGCGGAATTAGCCAGAGACCTGCCCTGAGATAAAACTCTCTACACGCATATATATTGAGCTCCCCTTCAAGTAGCTGAGATTCTATAAGCCTGAGAGCAGCTACAGTCTGAAGGGGGACCTGAACTTCTTTATGTAAGTCTTATGCACTTTACCAATAGCGAAAGCAGGGGTCCAATTCTCGCCATGAATCCTATAGAAGGTCGGTCTCTTGTCTGTAAAGTACATTAGTTCTCCAGTCTTTATCGAGGCAGCAAATATGAAATTGTCGATACCTACTGGTAACATCATGAGCAGATCATAGTTATGTTCAAGCACATATTTTTTCACAGCCAGGGAGCTATTGTTGACGTCAGCTAAAATTCTTACATGCCTGAGTATTATATCTGTGACACTTATTTTATAGTCTCTCGCTAGCTTACGTAATCTATCTACATCAATAATTACGTCACAGTTCCTTATCAGGTTTCTAGAGGTAAACCCTAACCTAGACTTTTCAAGCTTTATGCCTTTCTCAAATATAAGCTCTTGAGAATTATGAAAGTAGATAAGGTTCTTATGCCTTGTAAAGGCCTTATACAACTCTTCAAGCCTGTTTTGTTTGTATATATCGTCATCATTCAAGAATGTTGTTACGTCGCCCCGAGCTTTTTTAAAGCCCTCTAAAAAGAACCTGCCATAAAGGGGACTGTCGCTATAGATATCCTTCCATAAGTTTCTTGAGATTATACTGTCAGATTCAGGATCTTCAAAGTTCTTTATAACAATTACTTCAAACATGTCCTTAGACAAGGTCTATTCCTCTAGACTCCTCAAAGCGAACGGCAAGTTTTTTTTGCGATTGTAGGCAGTTACTATTACAGAGATTAATGGCTTCTCATTCAAAGTTTAAGATCCCTGTTAAAACATGCTGAGGCTATCTAATAAACTTTAATGCATAGTCAAGGAATTCAGCTACGAGGTCTTAAGAGAGTTAAGGATATTACAAACAAAGTAAGCTTAATCGTTTAAAATAAATAGCATAAAATCTTCTGCTGATAGTAAATAAATTAATTCAAAAATATAGTTTTTTAATCTTCACCTTTTTTAAAATTTTGTAAGAAAATACTAATAATATTTTTATAGTTATCAAAATGAGGCTTAATTTACTAATTGATAACGAGTATGTTATAAAAAAGATTTATTACAAGAATAAGAATTTCTAGTTTCTTCAGAGTCATGCTTTATATTATAGTAAAATTCAAAGAAAAGTCTTTTTTAACTATGTAAAAAAGTTCTGCAAAAACTTCTGAGAAAATTTATTTTATATTTTCAATGATTGAATCTGATCTCCTCCTTACCATGAAGAATTATCCGAAGTCCAGAGGGTTACATTTATGTGTGCTACTTTCTTATACCATCTCGTATTGTAGGAGTAAAATCGGCTCTCGCTCATCATCCTTTAAGAATTGATTAGATGAAGAAATGTGACATCTCAATTTTTTAATACATTTCGAATCTAAATTTTCCCCTGCATTAAAAGGTAAGGTTTGTTAATTCTTTTATTATATAATTATTTAAAGCTGTAAATACTCAAGTAGAATCACTTTTTTTTCTTTTCTATCAATTGATTAATTGAGATTAGTATTTGAGGTAAATTTACACTTTATCTCTACTTATCTCTACAAATAAATTTATTTTACTCAAATTTAATCTTAGTAACTTGGTTCAGAGCCAAATTATTGCCAAATCACGAGGCTAAATCTTTGGTAAGAATTTGCCAAAACGATGTGGCAAATTGCCACACTGCTGGTTTCTGTACCATCATATAACGCAGTTTGTAAGAGCTTTCAAGGAGAAGAATAAAGATACAGAAAAAAGATAATAAGTTAAGATACAAAGAAGAAGATACTAAATTTACCTTTCATCTTGTCTAATAGTTAGGTAGAAATTCTCAAACTCTTATACCTAACTAAAAACTAACTTATCAAAAAGATGGACAAATTTGTTCAAGATCTTGAGATTTATTTTTGTTCACATGAATAAAGATTTTGACCTGTCTTGGGAACAAGAACAATTTTAAGATAGCAGTTAAATCCTATATTTTTTAAAGAAGCTAAAATTTTATCATCGCTTACATTAGTAATAAAGGGGTGAGTTTCAAATACTATATATTTAAATTTTTTTAATTCATTGGGGTCAGATTTCGTTAATATATCTGCTTCACAACCTTCGCAATCGAGCTTTAATAGATATGGATTATCAACCATTTCAATAACATCTTTTAATGTTATTGTTGGTACTTTACAATTGCCATTAGATTTTACTGAACTAAAAACACCAGATTTCATAATATCATAATCGCAAGGTACTGAGATAAATCCATTATTAATGCTAAGCCCAGCATTAATAATTTTAATTTTATTTTCCAAATTATTTAACTTTACATTATTAATAGCGCAATTAGCTACATTTGGTAAAGGTTCTACACCAATAACTTTCTTAGCACCTAATACAGCAAAATATATTGAAGAATCCCCAATACTTGCCCCTATATCTACTACATCTTTTTCTTTTAAATCTGAAAGAATTTCAGGATAGTTATATTCACCTATTGCATAAATTTCGCTTATAGTACGTATAGAACAATTTAAACCAAATTTAATGTTTAGTCCATTAAAATTAAATGATAATATACCATTATTAATTATTGGATTTAATCCATTAAAACAAAGGTTTCCTAGTATTGCTAGCAAATGAATTGCTTTATAAATATAGTCTATATTTTTTGAATCATCTCGTTTTACATAATTAACTATATCAAAATAATCTATTCTATCCTTACATTTCTTAAGGCCTGTTACTCCATATGCTAAAAACCTATATTCTTCCCAAGGCAAATCAATATAGCCTAAACCTTTTAATTTAACTCTTATAGTTTCTTTTCTTCTAGCAAAATCAATTAATGAAGGAAACCATCTATCTTCTATTACATCTCTTAAATTAAATGCAGCTTTTACATATAAACTTAGTGAAGCCAAGTTTTCACTCTCATTTTTATGTTATACATAAAAATATATAAATTTAAATTGAATAAAAATTTTATTATGAAATAGCAAATTATAATATATTTTTGAGAAAAAGAGTAAGACAAAGCTAATAAAAATTTATTTTAAAAGATTAGACTAAAAAGATTTAATTTTAAAGAAATAAAGTTGTATATCTTTAATAGCAAATAAGAAAAGAATTTAGAAAATAAAATTTTTAATCTAATTTTACTATAAAAATGGTGGGAAATTAAGTAAAAAAGAATATTTTATCCATAGAATAAAGAAATATTTTATTTTTTTAATTTTTCTATTTATAATAATTTTTTAGCTAAATCCTCAAGCATGAGTATAAACGATAACTGAACTTTAGTTTCTGTTAATAAAAAGTTGATAACTTATGGTTATTCAACCTATGGTATATGTGGGAAATTTAATTTTTATAATGGATTTTTTATTCTGGTCAACCAAGTTACATAAATGGTTTTGGCTTGCAATTAAATAAAAATATCAATGCATCATTATCTACAACTCTATGGTTTCAAAATATTGCAAGAGTTAAAAAGCAAAACAATACTTATATGATAAATTTTTAGACAATATTTGGAACGTTACTACTCAAAATTCAACCCTAAATAATTTTAAGGGAAATATGAGATTTATTATGAAAATGGAAGAAGCTATTATACATATGAATACCCAATTTCTTATATAACTTAAACACCCTTTTCAATTATATCTCAAATAATCCAAAATTATATTAATTTTTTCTTATTTTAAAAATTCAACATATTCAAATAAGATTTTATTAGATCAAATATTTATAAATTCAAGAAATCTCACGTTTTTAATAGGCTTAATGGGAGGTTCTTCACCTGAAACATTTACTTATTTTACCCTTTTGGTAATTTGTAATAGCAGGCTATTCTTCAGGATACCAATTATTTATATATAGCTGAAATTCAACTATGGAATTATATTACTATAATAACACATATTATTTTGTTCCAGATGCATTTTCTTTGTCACCAAATGAATTTGCTGAAGGAATAACTTTGGAAATCGTAAATCCATTAGATGGCATAAACAAATATTATAAAAATGGGGTAATATATCAAGTAAAAGGCATGTTAAACCAAAGCGTTTTATGGATACCAAATGTTACTTTTAACAATAAAAAATTATTTTAATTCCAATGTATTCCCTTTGAAAAGTATAGCATATAATAAAACTTATTACAAGCATTTATCTATAATTAATTTTAAAAAATGCTAGTATTTTTTGTATGTAACTAATGAAAAATTGGATAGCTTTAGTATAAAACAAATTTCTCTAAGTTATACTAATGAATTACCAAATAATGAAATACCTTATTTAATCGGAATATTAATATTTATTATAATTTTAATATTTATTGCAATGATTGTTAATAAAATTAAAAAGCATAAAATAAATATTCTTCAAGCGCTTTTAAGTAAAGCTCCATTTTTACTTAAAATAGACAAATCTTTATTACAATAAAATTAAACCTCATATTTAAATCTTTTGGCATAAACTGCTTTTGAAAACTAAAAAATGCTCCAATAATTTTTTATTAAAATTTGCTTTATTATTTCTAAACTATTTTGTAATTATTAAGCCATAAACTCACAAAAATAATTTTTAAAGTTCTATTCTAGAATTTTCCCCTATAACTAATTTTAATGTTCTGGACTTATCATTAACTTTCTCTACTATGGCGTTTTGACCTATAAGTGAATCTCTAATAAATACTCCTTTTACTGAAGCACCATCAAGAATAACGCTGTTTTCAATTTCAGAATCAAATAC
>NZ_JAWDMQ010000073.1:0-5457 GCF_046536515.1 Caldisphaera sp.
TAAGGGCTATTTCCTTATTAGTTATCTTGTGGTAAGTAGTGGTAAAACTTAAATGTCCTAGGTGTGGATATGTATGGGACTACAAGGGCAAAAAGATATATTATGCAACGTGCCCAAATTGTATGAGAAAAGTCAATATAGCTAAATACAAGGTTGAGTAACTATGTCTATGGGCAGTGAGGGTTTACTAACCTTAACAGTTAATATAAAGGTTAGCCCTGAGCCCGATTTACATAAAAAATTGTAGATTTGATGAAGCGATATAGGGAAGCCCTCAACTATTCTATAAAATTTATAATAGAGAATAAAGCAATAAGCCTTGGAAAAGCCCATAGACTTTTATACAAAGTTCTTAAGGAAAAATATGGCTTGCCCTCTAAAATTGCTATTAATTGTTATAGAGAGGCTATTGCTATAGCTAAGTCTTGGCTTAAAAATACCAATAAAGGCAAGATACCCATAGTTAGGAGTCTTAGGATTTGGTTAACATATGAGCAGGGCTATAGTAAGGTGATTATGTAGAGCTATTGGGAGGCTATAGGCTTAAAATTATTGGATAGGAGATATAATAGCTACCAAAACAAAGAGGCTAGGTTGTTACTTAAAGATGGTAAGTTTATTCTTAAGATATCTAAGCGTTTGTTTACTCCAGCTAAGTATAGCCCTAGTGGAGTCTTAGCTGTTGATTTTAACGAAAAGCAAATAGTTGTAGGTAATAGAAAAAGCGAATATAGGTTTGATACAAATATTGAGAGAGCTCTGCATTATAAACAATTAGCTGAAAACCTTCATAATAGATACTCTTCTTCTAAATACAATGCTTGGCTTAGGAGAGGAGGCATTAAGAGGAGAATAAAAAGCTTCTACAGGAAGGCTAGGAACATTATAGAGGATTGGGCAAAGAAGACTTCGCATGAAATAGTAGCTTTAGCTAAGCAATACCAATATGAAGTAGCTAGAGAAGACCTAACAGGCTTGGTAGAGAACTTAAGGAAGCTTCCAAAAGAACACAAAGTCTCTTTGCTTATTCTAAGCTACAGAAGACTAGAGCATTGGATAGATTGGCAATGTGAAAAGCAAGGGATACCTATAGCTGTTATTAATCCTAAAGGTACATCATCAATATGCCCAATATGTGGTTCAAAGCTTGTTGAAAATGGTTATAGGAGATTTAAATGTCCTAAATGCGGTTTTGAGGCTAATAGAGATACAATAGCAATATTAAATATTGAAAAGAAAGCATACAAAAAGATGGGGGATCTCTGACCACCCCGACTGCCCCTCAAATGAAAGATGTAATCCCGAATAGATGAGGGGAACCCTCGCCCTTCAGGGCGGAGAGGAGGTCAGATGTATAATTAATCCGTTTCAAACAGGTATTTTATGATTAATGAAAATTTTCAGGAAACTGAACTTTGATAAAAAACATTTTCATACTTTCTTATGTAACGTGGTTGAGCTTAACTTTTTATCACAGAGTTCTTGATGAAGCATGCGCTGCTGTATTATTAAAGGAATTATCGGAAATATTATATAATGAAGAGAAGATAAGAAATATAATATTTAAGCAAATTTTATTAAGATTATTAATACAATTGTTTATAATTTTTCTTAAGAAATATTGTTTGGGATAATAAAATGAAAGTAAAAATACTGTTTGGGGGTATTTACTCAGAATTAGCTAAATCAGATAAATATGATATAGAAATAAGCGATAATATAATAAATACTGAAAAACTTTTACGTATAATAAAAGAAAAATTTAATATTGATATTAAAAATGATGTTGTAGGAGGCAACGCGATAATATTGATCAATGGAAGAAACATTAAAACTGCGGGAGAAGTTAAAATAAGTGATGGAGATTTTATTTCTATAATACCACCTATAAAAGGAGGGTAACCGTTTGTTCCTACACTTTCATTTCAATCATTTTATCTTCAATCATGATCAAGTGTAGGGACTTAGCCCTCAACCACCCACTTGTGGTAGGTGGGTCATGGGACTCCTTCGACCCCAACGGCACGGGGGTCACATCTCCAACCCTTTTCCTTCCCCCTTTCGCAAACACCAACCCTTGGGGGATCGCCCCATCGGGTTGATGAACAATCTTTGTCCCTCCTTATGTCTCAACAATCTCTCTACAATATTAGTTGATAATAAATAGGTAAAAAAAGATTTCTATTAACATGAGAAGGGATTCAGCCCAAAAATATAAAAATTCCCAATATCTTAATTTAGAAACTGACCTCCTCCCCGCCCTGAAGGGCGAGTTTCCTGAGGTCTCAAGGGTTACACCCCTTTTATGGGTGCTACTCTATTATCCCCCAAGCCGATATTGCGGGAGAAATCGGCTCCCGCTCCTCATGCTTTAAGAGTTGACCAGAGGGGGGCATCTGGAAAGCATCTCAAATAGAAATAGTATTTTTGATTTAAAAATTTTTCCCTGCCCCTAGAAGGAACGAGGTTTGCTGTTTCTTTATCATGCTATTCCTTCTTCCTATTATGTCAGCTAAATACCCTTCAAATATGTATCCTATAGCAGTAACAAAAGTCAATCCAAGATAATATATGCTTACTAAATAAATAGGAAGTTTATAATATTGATTTAATGCTAAACCTATATAAGGATTTACTGTAGATATAGAAAATGTACGTATGAAGCTAATAATTGTTAATTTGTTTTATATCGTTCAAATACATACCCCATTCAAAGAATTCAAATTAAAAATAAATTAACTTTTATCTATTAATTACATGTATAATTTGAGGATCCAAATTCATTATTTAGTGATTTTATCTTTTATTTTATCAGTTTCACTATTTCTTGTACCCTTCCATTCATGCGCTCTACCTATTATTAGTTTTACCAGCGCTATCCATGTTGTAATACCATAAAATGCAAGAATAACAGGCAATGGTCTTATTTTCTTACCTACCCTCTTATATAAAGCATAATATGCAGAAAATCCCACCAAAAACTCAACCAAAAATGCTAGTATTGCATAATTTAATGCGTATGGAGCCATTATAGGCCATAATATGGTAGCGTATTCAGCTATAGGCATTAAATACAAGGCCAATAAAGGCCATGACTTTCTTGGATGCCTCAAAACTTTTGGAACCAATAATAACATTCCTCTTACCCATCTCTCTTTTTGTGTAATCAATTGAGAATAGTATCTTACTGGTTCCGTATATACAGGATTATCGCTTAGGACCTTTATCTTGTATCCGGACGCTATCATTCTTATGCTTAAATCTAGGTCTTCTGTAGCTGCGCTTTCTTCCCAACCATTCATTTTTTCCAAAACATCTTTTTTTACAAAATAACCAGAACCCATAACCCATGATATTCCTGATAGGGTTTCCATTACAGGAGCCAGCAATCTTGTATAAAGGAACATCTCTGCCTCCTGAGCCCTTATATGAACTCCACTAAAGGTCTTTTCTGATCCCTTATCTAAGATTATTTCTCTTGGCAATTGAACTGCATCTGCTTTATTGTTTATCAAATATGGGATCGCTGCCATAATTGCATTTTTTGTTAATACATCATCAGCATCCAAAACCCCGATAATCTCACCCTTAGCATATTTTAGAGCTTCATTTAATGCTGAAGGTTTTCCCTGCTTTTTGCCATATACCAATATCGTACTTATATCACCCATATTTCCCCTACAACCACTTTCTTTACAATTAGATAAACCAGCTATTTTTAGGGCTTCTTCTATAGTATCATCACTCCTTTCTACAGCTAAAATTACTTCTAACTTATCATGAGGATAACTCTGCTCTTTAATGGAATTTAATGCTCTCAATAACAAATTTCCTTCTTTATATGAAGGTAATATTATAGATACTAAGGGATAATTTTTCATTTTCTTTTTAATATTTTCAAGCTGGACATCATTGTCTATTTTTATTGGAGAAACTATAAGTGCTAATTCAAAAGCAGCCAAAATGCTTGCTAATGCTCCAGTAATTATAATATATCCAATAGCCCATTTTGGAATATATGATTGATACTCAACATTAATTATTTTCAGTATTGTTTGAACTTGATTTATATCTATATATTGATTTTGCATTGCTTTTTCACGCTATATCTATAGCTGTCATCACTACCTTATAAATTTATTAAAAAAATAAATATTATTAATAAATTTTGGATAATTTTAAAAGTTAATTATTTAGGCTTATCTTTAAAAAATTATATACTATAGAGATTTATGAATAAAGCTTATTTGTTTTTATCTTTAATTTATAAATTTTGGATAATTTTTATTTATTAAAATAAATTTTTATTATTTTTCGTATCTAATATAATTTTTTTAGTCTTAGAGGTTAAATTATTTATGATAAAATTAAAATCTTTTGTATTTTTTAAATATATTTATTATAAAAACAGCTTAGCAATATATAGCTACTATTGAATATTCCTGATGAATATCATCTTTATATAATTTAATTTTAACATATAATAAATCTTCATTAATTCTTTCAAATGCTAAAGAAGCAAAAAAAGCAAAACTTAAGTTATAGATGTTTGTTACCATGTATATTCCATAATTTTCTTCCGGAAATTATAAAAAGAATTTTTGATAAAGCGAACGACAAGCCCCTTCTAGGGGCTGGTTTTTTATTTTTAAATTTAAAAACTTATTAAAAATTGAGACAACTGCTAAAGGGGTATGCTTCACTGAAACATGAGTATGCATCTACCCCAACTAACAAGTGTAATAAAAATATGAATCTAGGCCGATCAACTCTTAAAGCATGAGGAGTTGGAGCCGATTTCTCCCGCAATACCGGCTTGGGGATAATAGAGTAGCACCCGTAAAAGGGGTGTAACCCTTGAGACCTCAGGAAACTCGCCCTTCAGGGCGGGGAAGAGGTCAGATATTCAAATTAAATAGCAACTCATCTAAGTTTAAACTATTATATATAGCAAAATTCTTTTATTGTTATTTTGTTTTCTATTTCCATTTTTATATCTTTTTTATTTAGTCAAAATAATAATTAATATGCATTAGCGTAATAATACTCTTTTGTTATATTTCTGTATAAAAAAATTATATTTAATTCATGATTTAATCGTATTATTATTTCGTAAATGAAACGCTTATAAATTTATTAAATTTACAATTATAACGAGGATGATTTTATGCCAATAGAATCTATAAAGCATGATATTTTAATAATAGGTAGTGGCCTTGCTGGTCTTAGGGCTGCTGTTGAAATAAAGAGAAAGTATGGAGATAAACTTGATGTAGGTGTTGTAAGCAAAGTGCATTTAATGAGAAGTCATAGTATAGCCGCTGAAGGAGGAACCGCTGCTGTTCTTTATCCAGAAGAAGGAGATAGCTTGGCATTACATGCATGGGACACAATAAAAGGCAGTGATTTTTTAGCCGATCAAGATGCTGTTTGGACGTTTGTTAAACTCATGCCAGA
>NZ_JAWDMQ010000074.1:0-5417 GCF_046536515.1 Caldisphaera sp.
ATAACTGATGGGGTTGTAATACTGAAGAGCAAGATAATAAAAAGAAAATTGATTAGGCTTATGGAAATAAGAAAGATGAGGGGGAATGAGATAAGCGTAGGAGAAGTACCATTTATAATAGGTTCTCCTGATATAATATCTTTTAGAGTTCCTCCAAATATGAATGCTATACCTTCTGGTATAAGCCCCACGAAGGAGTATGTTGAATTAAAGATTGGTACAAATAAGATTCCTTTTGCCCCAGGGACTCAAAATATGTTTATAGCAAATCCAAGTATAGACCCTTTACCGTTTATATCAACATTTATAATACCGACATTATTGGTAAAGGGGTATAAGATTGTTTATAGAAGTTATTTTCATGGTGAAAAAACTATAAGGGATAGAATAGGCAAGTGCCTTGAATATTACCCCAGAAACTATCAACAATTAATTAGCAATTTAAGCATAAGGAATTTAAATCCTTCGTCTAAATCCATAATAGATCTTGAAATGACTGCAGAAAGCATAGAAAGGTATGAAAAGCCTGATATAGTAATTGTTGAAGGTCTTGGAACTTATATGGATTTGGTTTCTGATATGGAAACTTATAAGGAAGAGCATTATAATAATTTGATCAGAAGGGCCACTAATAGTATAACAGGTTTTTACTTTATACATGAGCTTGAAGAAAATATGATGAAAATACCTTTAATAAATGTTTATGATAGCATCTTTTATTTAAATATTAAAGACAAAAACTTAGTTCTAAAATCAATAAGGAATCATTTAAAAGTTGTTCCCCTAGATCCTATAGAAATAGATGCAAGAAATGTTGAATCATGTTTTATGGTATGAGAGAAGTTAAGATAGCCTTTTCACTGTGTAGCCTATTTTCAGCTTCATCCCAAACTACTGACCAAGGACCTTCTATGACATCATCTGTAACTTCTTCTCCTCTATGTGCAGGGAGGCAATGTAAAAATATGGCATTATTATTAGCTTTTTCCATAAGCTTTACGTTAACTTGATAAGGCTTTAATAATTTTTTCTTTGCTTCCGCTATATCCTCCTGTCCCATGCTAACAAAGACATCTGTATAAATAATGTCTGCCTTATCTGCAGCCTCTAAGGGATCTTCGGTAATAACTATATTGGAACCGTTAATTTCGGCAAAGCCTTTAGCAGCTTTAAATATTTCATCGTTTGGTTTTAAATCTTTTGGAGAACCAAGATAAAAATCAATACCTAATTGGGAAGCAGCTATCATTAGGCTATGAACCATATTGTCGCTTCCATCACCTATAAAAGCAAGCTTTAATCCCTTAAACCTACCTTTCTTTTCATATATGGTCATATAATCAGCTATAACCTGCATTGGGTGAGATAGATCGCTCAAAGCATTTATTACTGGGATATCTGCATATTTTGCTAGTTCAATCAAATCATTGTGGTTTTTTACTCTAGCCGTAATGCCGTTAACGAATCTTGAAAGAACTCTAGCAGTATCTTTTATGGGCTCGCCTCTTCCTAGCTGTAGCTCATTCCATCCTAATGTTATTGGTTGTGCTCCCAATTGATAAGCGGCTACTTCCAAGCTAACTCTAGTCCTTGTAGAAGGTTTTTCAAATATCATTGCAATGCTTTTACCATTTAATGTGTTTAAAATTCTTTCTCCGGCATGATATCTACGTTTTAGATCTAATCCTAAATCAATTAAATACTTAACTTGCTCCGACGTAAAATCTTTGAGGCATAGCATATCTTTTCCTTTAAGCTCCTTTATTGACATTATAGTCACCATAAAAAAATTAATGACCAAAAAGGTATAAAAAGATTAGCCTTAAGAAAAAATAGGGAAATGGAAATGAAAATAATTAAAGTAGATATCGATTGCCCAAATAAAGAAGTTATAAAAGAGGTTGCTGAAGTTATAAAAAATGGAGGAGTAGTTGTTATACCAACAGATACTGTTTATGGTTTAACCGCAGACCCATTTAATGAAAAAGCTATGAGAAGGGTATATGAGATAAAAGGAAGGGAAGAAGGTAAGCCCTTACCTATACTTTTAGGGGAAAGTCACGACGCATTTTCATTAGTTAAACCAAGCGAAATGTTTTGGAAGCTGGCCAAAGCATTTTGGCCAGGAAGCCTAACTATAGTAGAAAACCTATCAGATAATGCTCCTTCACATCTATCCGTTTGGGGAAGCATTGGGGTAAGGCTACCAAACTGCTATTTCTGTAGATCTATAGCAAGAGAAGTAGGAGGGGCTATTATTGGGACCAGCGCTAACATATCTCATATGAAATCACCGGTAAATGTTGAAGAAGCTTATAAAATGCTAAAAGATAAGGTAGACCTTTACATAGACGGAGGGCAAGCCAGGATAGGTATATCAAGCACTGTTGTGAGCATTATAAATGGTAATCTAAAAATCTTAAGGGAAGGGGCAATTAAAGAAGAAGAGATAAAAAAGATTCTGTTTAGTAAGGTGGAAAAATGAAAATAGTTGAGCCTGACGAATCTCAATTAGAAACTATTAAAACGATATTATCATACCAGTTTGATTATAAAGTTGCTGAAGCCTTTATCAAAAAGCCCCTAAAGGTTTCCATAAGGTTGGGTAAGATTAGATATATTTATTTAGGGGAAAAAAGAATAATGACTCTAAGACCTACTGATTTTGGTTTCACTTTAGATATAGAATCAGGAAAAATCATATTGGAAAATTCAGAATATCCTAAATATAGGGTGGTTGTGAAAGAAGGGGTAAACTATTTGGGGGATGTTATGGGAATAGATGTAATAGATGCAGACCCAACAATAAAACCTGGGGATGAGGTTGTGATAATAAATAATAAGGGGGAAATATTAGGTATAGGAAAGGGTAGGGTGCCTGGGTTTATAATGAAATCAATAGGGAAAGGAGAAGCTGTAAGAATAAGAAAGGTGTTGAAAGATGAGCAGAAAGGTTGAGATAATTTTAAATGTAAAAGAAGAAGTTTTTAGAGATAATGTAATAATAACAGGATTTCCTGGATTTGGAAGGGTTGGATATACCGTACCAAAATACCTTTCGGTTGCTTTACAAATGAAGAAAGTAGGATATATTATGACTGAAAGAATGCCATCAGTTATTTTAGTTGAAGATGATGGGATAGGATTGCCTTTCGAAATATATCAAAACAATAATATAACAGTCCTAATGAACAGGGCCGTTCCAGAAATAATAGATCAAAATGTGTTTAGTGAAAAGATTTCAAGCTGGATCAAACAAATGGGATTTAAATATGCTGTATTGGTTGGAGGGCTTAGCAGGGAGTTTATGAACGAAAACGAAGTTTATGGGTATAGATGGATTAGCAATACATCTTACAACGAACCTTCACTAGAAGCACCTAAGATGGAAAAAGGTTTAGGAGTTGTAGGCCCTCTTGCATTGCTTTATATTTATTTGGAAAAATTAAAAATACCAACAATTATGGTTTTACCATATTCAATAGTTGAAGGTGTAGATTATGATGCAGCTTTTGTTGGGGTAAAAGCAATATTAAAGAGCCTATTAAAAATGGAAGCGGCAGTTCCAGAACTAGAACAGCTGGCAGTTAAACAAAGAGAAGAAATTGATAAGATAGTGAAAATGCTTCAATCAGAGACTCAAAAAGAAGGGCCTTCAAATATATACATGTGAGTTTCATTGATTTTTAATTGTTAACCCCCCGGTTAACAATTAAAAATCAATCTTGCCTGCTTATTAATGCTATAGATTCTGGGTTTTTCACTCTAATAGCTAAACTTTCCCAAATTTCAAATACATGAGAAGAGCTTTGTAAACCTATATAATCAATTTTGCTACTTGCTCCAAATACTATATCTGCTATTGCTTGGTTTGAAGAAAAAAGTAAAGCATCTCCATATTTTGCACCTTCAGAAACAACTATTTTATCTACTACTCTGCTAACCCTTGTTAGCTCATCAATACCTGAAGGATCTACAATAGATGATAAGTATGCTTTGTCAGAAGGTGAAATTATTAAACTTAGCTGGGATTTTGAAGAAATGTTATTAATGGCCTTTGATATTAGAGATGTAAAGTAACCAGGAGAAGACCAGCTACCTTGAATTTTGACCTTAGACTGAGATGAGATCGTATTAAATATTAAAGCATCTTCTTGCTGTGCTAATAATGTAGAAGCCCAAGTGACTGAAGAAATAACGGGCTTAGACAGCATTCTCCTAAAGTAATCAAGAATATCTTGTTCTATGCTGAAATACGTGCTAATTTTTTGCAAAGGAATTATATCAACGGAAGATTTAATTATATTTCCCTCCAAAAATCTTTCTGAAGGAACGGCTAGTGTACCATCGCCAAGCATTAATGTAGCCATAAAAGATCTAAATTTCGCTGTTTTTAATAAAGTTTCATTTATTACAGATTTGATTTCATTTACTTCAACATCATTAAGCGGGCCTAATGGATCTAAGGCTTTATCGTTTGAATTTTTTGCTGGGCTTTCTAAAAGGGATGAAACTTCTTTAGTCCCTTTTTCAAGTTCAACAACTTGTCTAGGATCAAGCCTTTTAAGTAATTCAAGGAATTCACCGAAATGAGTTTTTTCTTCATTAGCAATATCAACTAAAACCTTCTTAACAGATTCATCGCTGGTTTGGCTAGCAAGTTGCATATATAAATTTATAGCATCAAGCTCAGCTATAGCAGCTAATCTAACAACTTCTGAAACTCTATCACCTTCTACCTTAACAAAAGGATCAAGCGGATTTTTTGACAACAAATTTTGACACCAAATTTAATTACTGTTATAATAAGTTAAAATATTTTTAGTTTTAATTTAGATTAAGTCAAGATTTTATATTAAAAAACAATATACTAGAACTTAATAACGTTTAAAATAATAGTTAATAGGGAAAGAAATGAGTCAGTTTAATATAATGGGGAAGACAAAGCTTAATTTAGACGATCCATTCTTTAATGACATATGTGATAAAGCGAACGACAAACCTCGCCTCTTCTAGGGGGCGAGGTAAAGTTTTTTTAAAATTTAAAAACTTATTAAAAATTGAGATAGTTGCTAAAGGGGTATGCGTCACTGAAATATGAGTATGCATCTACCCCAACTAACAAGTGTAATAAAATAGAACTCCAAGCCGATCAACTCTTAAAACATGAGGAGCGGGAGCCGATTTCTCCCGCAATATCGGCTTGGAGGATAATAGAGTAGCACCCATAAAAGGGGTGTAACCCTTAAGACCTCAGGGAATTCCCACCCTTCAGGGCGGGGAGGAGGTCAGTCGTCAAAACATGGAATTAATTATTATCCATTTGGAGGAAGAAAAGATTCTGGTATAGGAAGAGAAGGTATAGGGTATAGCATTGAGCAAGTAACTGCTATGAAATCAATAGTATACAATTATAA
>NZ_JAWDMQ010000075.1:0-5306 GCF_046536515.1 Caldisphaera sp.
CTTCCCTTATTTTATATGAGGTGAAAAACATTGGATAAGTAGATTCTGTTATTTCTATTGGGGTATTCATTGTATTCGTCATATTAGTATGCACACCAGAAACACCATCTCCGTTTGGTCTAGCACCGCTTCCCCCTCCTATGGTTTCGTAATATGCCCATGGCTTACCATTATTATCGTAGCCTCCTAGCATGACATTCATCATAGTACCAGATGAAGCGGCTGGAATTCTATCGGGCATTGCCTTTGAGAGAGCAAGTAAAATTACGTCTACAATTCTTTGGCTTGTCTCCAAGTTACCTCCTGAAACAGGGGCAGGTGGAGTCGCGTTAAGTAATGAACCCTCATCAGCCATAACATTTATGATTGAATAAAGGCCTTCGTTAGTAGGTACATCACCTTTCATTAAAGATCTAATAGCAAATGATGACGCAGCAAAAGTTACTCCAAAAACTGCATTTAAAGGCTTTCTCAGTTGTTTAGTTAATCTAGGATATGATATTGTAACGTTGTCTTCTGAAATTTTTACGTTAACATTAATGCTAATTAAATCTGAATTCTCAGGGCCCGTTTCTAAATAATCCTCAGCAATAAATTCGCCCTTTGGCCAATTTGATATTTCTCTTAAAGCTAATTCTCTTCCATATCTAATTGAATTGTCCCATCCATCAATAGTTTGCTCAAGCCCATATTTATCAATTAATTCTTTAACCCTTTTTATACCTGTTAAATTTGCCGCAATTTGAGCCTTGAGATCGCCTTCATTTGTTAAAGGCGACTTTACATTTGCTAAAAACATTTTTAATATATCTTCTCTAATTTTACCTTTTTCAACTAATTTTACCGGAGGCACTATTTCTCCTTCCTCATAAATAGTTGTTGCTTGTGGATTAATGCTGCCAAAAACAGGTCCTCCAATATCTACATGATGGGCCTTATTAGCTGTATAACCAATTAACTTTCCATTATAATAAATACCAGATATTACTGTTACATCATTTAAATGTGTGCCAGTTAAATAAGGATCGTTTGAAAACACCATATCTCCTTCGTTTAATTCTATACCTTCCTTCTCAAGATAATCTAACAAATTCTTCATTCCTACCCTTAATGAACCTAAGTGAACCGGTATGTGCTCAGCCTGTGCAACTATTCTTTCATGAGAGTCTATTATTGCACAGCTGTGATCAGCTCTTTCCCTTATATTTGGCGATAAAGCAGACCTTCTCAAAGCAACTCCCATTTCTTCTGATATAAAAGAAGTCGCCCTATGCACAATCTCCCACGAAACCATTAATATCACCTCTTCAAAATAACTGTTCTATGAGGTCCTACTTCCCCTCTCCAACCCCTTGGAATAACAATTGTAGAACTATATTCATCTATAATCGCAGGCCCTTTAATTTTACATCCTTTTGGTAAAGAATCTCTTTCATAAATAGGCACCTCATCCCAAGACTTGCTTATATAAGTTTTTCTAAAGCCTTTTTCCTTCAATTCTATGTTATCTTTAGCCTCCCCCAAGTAAGGTTTTGGTCTAACTCTGATTCCAAAAACTCTTGACATAACAATTTCTATGGGCCTATTTAATGTAAATCCATATGTATTATAATGAGCTAATGAAAAACTTTTTTCTACAGAATCTTTATCTAAATTTCCAGGCGCAGTAATTGTTAACTCATATCCCTGACCCTGATATCTTACATCTAATAACCTTATAAAGTAATCTAAAGCCCCTACTTTTTTAACTAATTCATTTTCCAGTTTTTCGAATGCCTCCTGCAAGTCTTTTGGAAAAGCCAGTCTTGCCTCAAATCTAGAGTCTGCCATCAATAAGCCTAGAGCACTAAATAAACCTGGTTCAGGAGGTATAATGACTTCTTGTGAACCTAATTCTTCTGCTAACATAGCCGCATGTTGAGGCCCTGCACCTCCAAAAGCTATTATTGAAAAAGAAGATGGATCCAAACCTCTTTCTACAGTTACCAACCTAACTGCCCTCGCCATTTCCAAGTTTATCAAATCAAGAGCTGATATAGAAATTTCTTCAGGATCGCCTAAGTTTGATAATGCTTTTCTAGCCAATTCCACGTTTAAATTTACTTCTCCTCCTGCAAGTTTATTCCCTATTCTGCCCAATAGCAAATTAGCATCTGTTATAGATGCCTTATTTCCGCCTTTTCCATATGATGCCGGACCCGGATCAGCCCCAACACTAATTGGCCCAACTCTTAATGCATTGGCCTCATCTTTCCATATAACAGTACCTCCTCCAGCAGAAACTTCAGCTAAATCTATAAACGGAAATCTAACCGGGTAACCTGAACCTTTAATTGTCCTTCCATGATGGGCTTCTCCCCCAACCTCATATTCTGTAGTTATTTCTAGCTTTCCATCAATTATTGCACTGGCTTTTGCTGTTGTCCCTCCCATATCAAATCCTATTGAATTCTTTATAGATAACATGTTTGAAAGCTCAGCCGCAGCTATTGCGCCCGCTGCTGGACCTGACTCAATCATTTGTACAGGTCTTTCTGATGCGTCTACCGTATTAACCAATCCCCCTGAACTTGACATTATATAGATCTCTTCCGTTCCAAACTCTTTTAAGGAAGAAGAAAGCATTTCAATATACCTAGACACTATTGGTCTTAGAACTGCATTAACTACTGTTGTCGATGTTCTCTCATACTCTCTTGGTTCCGGCGCTACATCATTAGATATTGTTACATACTTAAAATATCTATTCAATATCTCTTTAGTTTTAACCTCATTTTTAGGATTTATGTATGAATGAAGATAAGAAATTGCAACGCTTTCTATATTGCTATTTCTTAAATCATTTGCCATTTTTATTATTTCATTCTCATCTATATCTTTAATTACTTCCCCTTTTACATTAACCCTTTCATTTACTTCATATCTAAATTTCCTTGGAATTAATGGTCTTGGCTTAGTAAAGAAAAGATCGTAAAGCTTGGGCCTATTTTGTCTTCCAATTTCTATTATATCTTTAAAACCATTAGTTGTCAGCAATGCCGTATTCGGTAGCTCTAATCCAACTTGACCCAATATCGCATTTGTTGCAATTGTAGTTGCATGTAACAACTCAGGTATTTTAATTCCTTTTACTATTTGATTTAACGCGTTTATTATGCCTACTTCAGGCCTTGCTGGGGTTGTTGAAACTTTGGAAACTTTCATAAATCCATTAGAATCTATATATATTGCATCTGTAAAAGTTCCTCCCACATCTACCCCTACTAACACATTACCCATTTTAACCCCCATTTAAGTAATAAAAAAAGAACTTAAAAAAAATGATTATGATTTTTTAGGAAAAGCTAAACTTATTAATACTATTAAAATATTTATTAACAGCCCTATAAACCCTATGTATAAATCATGATATAATGTTGTAGATATTACTTTATAGTGATTAGCATATAGGGTTACAAATATTGAAACTAAAGATCCTATCCATATACCTGCTATGGCAAATTCCTTCCTAATAAATTTGAAAAATGGGTGTATTACAGCTATAGGCAAAAATTGCAAGATTATTTCAGCCCCTACCAGATAGAATTGAAAAGCATAGGTCATTGGAATTACTTGTAACAATGCAAGGGATAATAAGGCAAATATAACGGCAGCCCATCTAGCTACCTGAGTTTGCCCTTTTGGTGATATGTTTGGTTTGACCATCCTTGCCAAATCCCTTCCTGTCATATTGCCAACGGTTACTGTCATTAAAGCTGCTGGAACTAATCCTCCAACAAAAATGCCTAGTAAAGCTAGCCCTGCTAACCAAGGAGGCACTAAGGAAACTAACAAACCTGGAATTACATACAATCCTCTTGAAGATGCTGGTAATTGAAATATAAAGCTATGAACTGATGGTATTTTATAAACAGCTATAGCCATAATATCGGCTAAAGCTAATGGTATTGCATATAATATGGTTAATGAATAGCCTTTCAATATTCTATCTTCACTTTGGGCGGCCCATGACCCAGTTATATTGTGAGGCCATAAATAAGCTGAAAAAACTACTCCCAGCATGCTTGAACTAAATGCTAAAGCCTCAGTGCTTGGTAAAGATAAATATTTAGATGGCATACCAGAAAATAGATTAGTAAATCCATGAGTATAATAAAGTGTTGCAACTATAACAGTTAATAATCCGGTCCATACTAAAATGTCTTTAAATACTGCTCCAAGAGATACGCCTCTTACACCACTTGTAAATGAAAAAGCAGCTATTACCAGAAAAGCTATAAATAATATTACAAGGCTATATTCTTTAAAAGCTTGTGAAGTTGGCAAAATATGAAATGATTCTAAAAGAGTTGTACCAAGAATTGCGTACAATCCATCTACTTGCAATGCTATATAAAATAACGTTGCAAATATGCCCAAAATCACTATTGATAATGATAATCCTATGCTATTAAACTCTCCTCTGGCATAATCAGCAATAGTTATATAATTTTTCTCTTTCGAGATTTTCCATAGTCTTGGCATAAACAAACTTGCAAAAGCAAAAACCATTGCTTGATAAGCAACGCCAAAAAATCCATATGCCCCTAAAGCAAATACGGCTGAAGGAATTGCTAATATTGAATAAGCAGTAAACCAATCAGCTCCTTGCAAGAAAAATTGAAGAACTGTACCTAATTTTCTTCCTCCTAACCCCCATTCATGCAATTGCGTTATATCTCCCCTTCTGAAGCTTCTGCCCATAAATCCAACGATTGCGAAAACTATGAATAAAACAATAAACGTTATAAGTAATTCATAACCTGCTGCTGTTATCATGATGCTCCACCTTTAACTCTCAAGCTAACAATAGAATAGAGGATTATTGATGAAATCACGTACCATACTATTACCCACCAATAGAAAAATGGTATTCCTGCAAGTGTTGGACTTACAAAACTGTACCAAGGCCAAGCATAAACAGCAAATATTAATAATGTAATAATACCCACTATAATCCAATTTCTTTTATTTTCATTTGAACCCACAGCTCTCATCCCCACTTTATACATACTTTATACATAATAGTACACATATTTATACTTTTTTCATAACACTGCATAATTAAGAATAAAAACAATATTTCAGATCGCCTATAATTATATAATAAAATTATGACTTTTTTAAGAAAAGTGTTTAATTAATAAAATTTTTATAATCTATTTTTTAAACGAAGATTTAATTTTATCTCTTGTCTCCTTTCTTGCCGCAAAAGCTGCAATTGTAGAAGAACCGGCATAAATGTAGGGATTGAATTTAGCAGATGA
>NZ_JAWDMQ010000076.1:0-4618 GCF_046536515.1 Caldisphaera sp.
ATTCTCAAACGCTGTATGTATGGTAAAAGGTGTGAGGGGTTTGTCCTGCAGTCACCTTCTTACAGCAATCTCGACTTAATACTGTGCTTAATTATATATTATCCCGTTAATATAGTCAATGTAGATACTAAATCTACTAAATATGAGATTTCAGTGAATAAGAGATTGAGCCCTAAGTAAGTATACTTAATCCACCATATCTTAGTTCTGTTACACTAACTGAGATTAACCCTTAAGATATCCCTTAGGACTTTGTCTATAAGCAAGGCGACGTCCTTAACATCCTTCTCCTTTATAGAGTTGCCCCAAAGCCTTATGAAGATTTGAAGATTTCATTGTCGATGCACCTGATCCATGACGGATAAGCTTCGAAAAAGCTAATCGGAATTCCATCATTCTCACTCAGGATCGGCTGTGACTGCCCTTTCTACTCACTGACCTCAAAAGTATTTGAGGAGTGATGGATTCAAACCTCTATGCCAAGTTCGTTTGTACTCCTTGTGAACGTCTTCGTTTTCTATAGGTTCTTCAGTAGGGGGTCAACCATGTTATATGATATTTTTATATAATTACAGGCTAGGTCCTTAAATAACACTAGAGTATGAACCCTCACTATATTCCCAAACTTCACTTATATAGTAGCCAACGGCACAAAATTTATCTTAAGCAGACACTTGGTTACAGCAATTCTCATATGGAATGACTCAATTTTAAGCTCAGGGGGATCAGTATTGGCCTCTTAGATAGCCGCATTGCTGTTTTTGAACTTACCTTGGCTAGATCAGAGCTTATCATGCAATATAGGAGGTTTAGCTTTGTCATCTCGCCGTAACCACATTGTTGTTAATATTAAAAAATTAATATGCCAAAAATACAGTCCAGTTCGTACGAATTTCATTCATGAGCTGCACACATAAACTTTTTTTTAACACTATTGACTCATATAGGCTTAATTATGAACTGCGACATGCGTTTTAAGGTTGCTAAACCTTGACATCAATTATTCGTTAGAAGACCTCTACCCCCACATTTTACTTCTGCTAAGCAGGCCAGACCTAGATTCAGTCAAAGGATAAACCTATCTCTTCATAGATTATTTTCTTGATAGCACCAAGAACCTTCAAACCAAACTCGTCAGCACTACAAACAGCTAATTTTTCTGCTAAGTCCTTTTCTCCGCTTTTTTCATGAACTAGGCTATTTCTAACCCATCTAATGCTAATGCGTCCGCCTTTCTTATCTTGTGGACATTTATCAATGATATCATCTATATTTTCATATCCTTTATGCTTACAATAAATATCTAGATAATAAAAATTATCTAAATACATTTTTCTAAACTCCTCGTATTTTTTTCCTTTTTTATATTTCTTAATTGCAACTAACATCTCATACGCAAAGTAAAACTTCAGAAACCTGTCGACCGCGTACTCGTCCTTTAAGCCAGAAATCCACCACCTTGTAACTCTCATTAACTCATCTACTCTATTCTTATTCTTACTAACAGCCTTTTCGAGTTTCAAGCTTTTCTCAATAGCGCCCTAATGACGTCTTCTGATATAGGTTGAATTACTACATATGAGAGTAATAACGTGGGCTGTAAAAAGTTTACTAGTCTTTCGTTTCCATAATCATCTATAGAAGAAAGCGATGTCAAATGAATATCCTCAGCCTCAAAAGCATAGCCTAGCTCTAAACTTAAGATATTAGCAATCCATTCAGCTCTTTCCTTAGCATTCTTGAGCGCTGACTCCTTAGCCTTATCGTCATTATCTGCTTCTATATAAAAAAGATCGTCATTATCTGCTTCTATATAAAAAAGTCAGATTATACTTCTGAATGTTAGTTCTCGCGCTCTCATTAGTTTTGTTTTTATCTTCATCAATCTTTTTACAGTTATCAACGTTGACATCATTTACAATAAATGATGTGGAAGGGCACTTAAGTTCAAGCGTTTGTACACCTTTATCATTAAAGTGAGGAAATTGTTTTAGTATAAAGGTAACTGTAGCCTTATACACACAATCCCTCTTTTTTAATAGTCGACTATTCCTTAAATACCTTGCCTAAATGCTTTGCACAAATTGGTTTATTTATCTAGCATAATTTTGAGCCTAACTGTTTGCACATTTTGTTAACTCCCCAGTTAACCCAGTGTCTAGATGGCAAACCTTGACAATAAAGCATTTTTAAAATCTGCATAAATCTTTTATAGTTAGTCTTAAGTTAAGGTCTATAAAACTCTTTTTCAGTAAACAACACTCTTACAAATTTACTTTAGATTTTTTAGTCTCCAACTATAATAATTATATGGGGATTTGTCTTGAATAAGACATCCATTCTTAGCCACAAAGACTATCAAGATGCCGTAGATAAGCTTCTGACGTATTATGGTTACAATGCAAAGCTAGAATATTGGACCCTAACTAATAACAAACCTGTGAGGCTCGACGTCTATGGTACATGTGCTAGAAAAGAGATCTGCAACAATACAACAGTGGCTATTGAGGTCAGTCGTACCTCAAGATTAGAGAAGGATCTAGATAGGGTTTACACTGTCAAGGCGAGCTACGGATTTGTGTTAGCTGTAAAGCAAGGCTTTGAAGTTCCTGCAGTTGGCTCAGGCAATGTATTTGTTGTGAGAAACCTCGAAGAGTTGGAGAATAAACTAAGAGAGCTCTTGAAGGTTCCCAAAGACTACCCAATGACTACAGCAGAGCTTCTTGCAAGAGTGCCGAAGTACCAGGACCTTGACGAGGCCTTTGATAAGTTTGGAGTTCCTGTTGAAATTAGAGAAAGGGCAAGGAGACTTTTACTTCATGCCCATACGACCTGTTATAAGCTTTACAAGGATTATGAAGACTTATATTATATGAGGATTAACGGTAAGGGTTACTATGCTGTAGGCGATGAGGTAGCATATAACATACTTCACCAGCTAGGCCTAGTAGACATAACTAGAGATAGAGGAACAGGCTACAACGTTGTCATAACTAACGAAAATGTAACAAGTGTCGAAGCAGAGAATTATGTTAGCAAAGTTGAGGAAGAACTAAGGAAATTAATAGAAATGCATGGGTGGGAGGTCGCATTGATGACCTATGCTGAAAGATTTAAAGTTAACAATGATGAACCATTGTTTCCATCAAGAATAGAATATTGCAATAAGTCGGGTTACGATTGCCCATACTCTTGGCCTCCAGATCTCAAAAGAGCTTTAGTTTCTGTAAGCGCTCTTTATCCTGTGCTAAAGGAAAGATACCAAGAATTCTGGGAAGGACTTGCCAAGCTGGGCCTAGCTTTTGAGTGCGAAGGTGTTAGGCTGCTCCCTGAAGCAAGTGAAATTATCTTTGAGCTAGTAATTAATAAGCTGACCGATTTCATAAAAAATGAAGAGATTGTGAAGGATTTGGCATCGTTAAATGTGCTATACCATTTCTTCCCTCTAACGCCAGACAAGCTTGAAAGGTTTTATGATATGTTGAAAATACTAGGACTAAGTCTCAATGATTTAGAGAAAGCCTCACAGAACTTGCATACAAAGGGTGTAATTTCAGGCTTCAACAAAGATGCTCCACCTCATATGCTAATATTTGATGAAACTAAATTCAAGAAAGAAATTGTGAACGAGATAAAGCAACTCTATATTATAAAATAGTTTTCAAAGCATCCTCTCATAGCTAAATTACTTAGGTAAGCTGCGTAGTGAAATCAATAAAACCTTACCTCCGAGTTAACATTTCTGAGTTTTGTTTTTAAATTAATGAGTAACTAAAAATGATTTACCTAGTCTTCAGTAATAGCATGACTTGCCAAAAGAGGTCTTACCCAATCGTTGAACTTCTAGAGCATCTAGAGTATGACCTTTAGCCTAGCTATTAGTAATAACACTTCAGGAGCTAAATACTGATAATGCTTAAAGATAATGCCATATATCTAATTTTAATAATAAGTGAAGCTTATTAAATTAATGATTATCTGTAAAATTCTTATAGTAATTGTACAGAATTCCCAAACATTTTAATCATATTTTAACATTAACCAAATCATTTTTAATTTTAATGATATAATCAGTTAAGAATTTTCATTTAAATTTCATTAATTAAAATAAATTGTATAATAAAACTTTATAAACAATGAAGTTAAATAATAATATGGCGAGCTAACTTGCCAGCTCCTAGCGGTTGTCAACCCAAAGTTCCCAATGTAAATTATTGGGATGAGAAATGGTGGAAAAACTTCTTTGTTCACGATATTTTAGTTTCTTGTAGTTGTTACCGTTCTGGTTTCGCAGGTCCCCCGTTGACTGCATGAAAACCTCGGAGGCCGTAGCAAGTTAAGCCCTGCTTACTATTAGTATAAAAGCTAAGCAACAGACTTTCAGTGTTGACCTCCTCCCCGCTCTGAAAGGCGAGGCCTTTCGCTCATCTTGTCATGGGGGGCCTAATAAGTACCGCCGAGGCCCTTCTTGCGAAGAACATAGTAGCACCGAAGATGATGGCTACTATGGGCACAATGCTTAGTATTGTACCTTGGTAGCCAACGGCAGTAACCATAGCTCCAAGGGCTGCTGGCAGCCCAGAACCAATAATCATCATTATTGAGAAGAAGTAGCTGT
>NZ_JAWDMQ010000077.1:0-4557 GCF_046536515.1 Caldisphaera sp.
AAATAGACAAAGAAATAATAGATAGCTCAAATAGATTAAAATATTTAGCTAGGTTTGGAGTAGGTTTGGATAATGTAGATATTGAATATGCAATGAAAAAGGGCATAAAAATTATAAATGCGCCAAATGCACCAAGCAAAAGTGTTGCTCAATTAATTATATCAATGATATTTATTTTAGAAAGAAAACTATACAAAATAATCGATTCAGTAAAAAATGGAGAATGGCCTAAAGGAAAAATTATAGGTAATGAAGTAGATGGAAAAACTCTAGGAATAATAGGTTTTGGAAGAATTGGTAGAGTTACAGCAAGATATGCCTATCAGTTAGGCATGAAAATATTGGCAAACGATATTATAGATGTAAATCAAGAAGTTCAAAAGTATGAAGGTAAGCAGGTTTCATTAGATTATTTACTTCAAAATAGTGATATAATTTCATTAAGCGTCCCTTTAACTCCTTTAACTTATCATATGATAAATTATAAAACAATTTCTTTAATTAAAAACGATTCAATAATAATAAACACAAGCAGAGGAGAAGTTATAGATACAAAGGCATTATTAGATAGTTTAGACAAATTTAAAGGTATCGGATTGGATGTCTTGGAGCAAGAACCCCCTAAAGATGAAATATTTAGAAAATTAATTAAAAACGATAAAGTAATAGTAACATCACATATAGGTTCTGAAACTTTTGAAGCCATGGATAGGCTGACAGAAGAATTTGTTACAAATATTTTAAAGGAGGTTTCAAGTAAATGAAATACTTGACGCCAGGGCCAATACAACTTCCAAAGGATGTACTAAATCACATTAAAAATCAACCTTATTTTCATAGGTCTAGTGAATTTAAGGAAATTTTTTCATCAGTTATTGAAAAAATGGAAAAAATTGTTGGAGAGGAAGTTCTTATATTACCTGGAACAGGCACTTTTTCAATTGATACAATGGTGTATAATTACGTTAATCCCAATGAGGATGTTATATTAATAGATATAGGCGAATTTAGCAGAAGATTAGGCGAATCATTAATCTCAAGAAACGTCAAATTGCATATAATAAAAAGTGAAATTGGAGATGTTGTAACTCCAGATATAATTGAAGATTATAGTAAAAAGATTAATGATTTAAAGGCAATAGCTATGGTTCATAACGAAACTAGCCTAGGAGTTGCTAATAGGTATATAGAGAAGATACAAGATTTAGCTAAGTCATTAAATGCTATTTTGTTGGTAGATAGCGTATCTGGAATACCTGCTGAAAGAATAAGCAAAAATATCGATGTTATAGCAACAGCGTCACATAAAGCATTTATGTCAATTCCAGGAGCATCAATAATATTTTACAGTATTAAACCGAGGAATTTTGATAAATTACCACCTAGTATGAATTTAAATAAATTTATTGATATGAAGAAAAGGCTTGAGACTCCATATACTCCACCAATAAATGTTATTATGGGCTTGGATTATTCAACAAACTACATTTTAAAAGTAGGCATTGATAAATATGCAGAAATACATAAAGAGAGAACGGATTATTTAAGGAACCTAGTTAAATTAAAGCCCGTTGCAAAAGAAAAATTTGGTAGCAATACAGTATCAGCGTTTTATACAAATAATACCAAGGCTATAATAGAAAGCTTGAAAAACAAGGGATACACTATAGCATCAGGTATGGGAAACTTATCTAACAGCATTATTAGGATAGGGGTAATGGGGGATGTAAGTTTAGATGATGTAAAAAAGGTTGCGGAGGTAATTAATAATTATGATTGATAAAAGATGCAAACTTTGTTTAATCGAAAGTAGAGTTAGTGACTTGATTAGATTGGGGTATGATGATAAAATACCAGATCTATTAGAAGAAATTTCAAATAATTTAAAGACTGGCAAAAATAGAGATGAACTATTTGTTGATACTTTTAACTACATAAAGAAGTTGGTAAAAAATGAAGATCCTTATAACGATTTAAAAAATAAGTTAAATAAAATTGGAAAAAAAGTTTCTTTATCAATAAGGGATGAGTTAATTAAAAATAATTGGGACGTAAACATGGCATTGAAATTTTCAGCAGCGGCTAATATATTAGACTCAAATGTTTTAGGCTATGAGCCTATTAATATAAATAATGCGTTATATGATGAACCCAAATTATTTGGTGATATAAATATACCAAAAAATGAAATTATATACTTGGTGTTAGATAATTCCGGAGAAGTCTATATTGATTTGCTTTTAAAAGAATCTTTAATTAGAAATGGCTATAATGTTAGAACAGTGATGAGAAGAGAAAGCTATGAGATAGACGTTTCTATAAAAGATGAAATAATTCCCGATATAGTTACAAACGGTAATTATTCACCATTAAGAAACATAAGTAATGGTTTTTTAATAGCAAAAGGTATTGCTAATTTAGAGGCTTATTTGTTTTCAGACCATAGGCTAAGAACTCTTCATTTGTTTAGAGCAAAATGCTTTGTTTTAGCAGATAAGTTTAACGTAAAGAAGAATACGCCAATAATAATAAACAGCGAAAATTTGCTAAAAATTTTTAAAACTTAATTATTTGCTAAAAATTTTTATTTATGCTTAAGGAGTTATAGTCTATTAGATTGCTTATTATCGCATGTTTAGGTTTTCAAAAAATAAAAATATGCGGCGGCCGGGATTCGAACCCGGGACCTCTGGCTTGGAAGGCCAGCGTCCTAATCCAGGCTAGACTACCGCCGCCCATACTATTGTTTAAAGTTAACCCGTTTTTATTTTTACTGGTTTTATATTGCACAATAAATCATTTAATTTATTATTGCATTTAAAAGCAATTTAGACGAGGTCAGAAAAATTTTTCATTATTAAGATTTATAGGATTTTATATTATAAATAAATGCAAAATTAATATATTTAATTTAATAAATTATAAACTTTCGCTCTTCAACTCTACCAGCAGGTTAGTTATTTTTCATCTTTTTAATTTTTATAGCAACATCATATGGGTAGTATTGGTTATTTTCTATTAAACTCTTTCCGTCTGTACCCTTGGGGATAGGTAAGTCCATAGAAGATAAAATTGTAGGGGTAACATCATAATTTGATAGCGGATTTTTTAATTCCATTTTTTCATCTTTAATTTTATCTCCATAGGCTAGAAACACACCGTATATATGATGATTTGTTCTGATGTCTATTCTTAGTCTAGAAAAAGATAGCGGTTGCAAAGAAAAATCAAGGTAAATATTATTTGGAAACTTTGGCATTATAATTGCTGAGGGATATTCTGGATAAAAAGGTCCTCTAAACATTTTTTCACTTTTTATAATTTTGATATATTTTGAAACCTCATCTTTTTCAATTAATTTTATAAATATATCTCTTTCTTTATCATTTCTAAAATAGGTAACCCATACATCTGCCGGATCGTGCATATCATAAGACGGACTAAGCTTATCCATTTCAGTTTCATAGCCTTCCCAAGCCTCTTTTTGGCTTAACTTATAAAGTTCATTTCTTTCTCTAATAATGTTGAAATACCGTCTTACTATTGTTTTCTTTATAATAAATCTTATAGGTATATTGAAGTACAGTGATAACTTGTCATTTATAGTATAGAAGGCTGTAATGAGATCTTTTTCTCTCGTCTTTTTCTCTATTAATGGTATCAATGGGTTAGCATAGTATCTATAAGCGCCAAGTCCATGATCGGAAACTATAAAAATATTTTGGCATTTGCGCATTAATTCGTAAAGCAAAGAATCTATCATTTCCCATATTTCTTTTGATTTTTTCTTAACATTTAAAACCTCGTGAGGATCTTTATGAAATGTTTGATCAGGGAAAGGCAAAATTATTGAAGCAAAGTCATAATCTTTTTCTTCTAAGATTTTTTGTAGACCGTCAATATAAGATTTTGTTTTCTCATAAGGATTTAATGCAGGATTAAAATACTTTAAAAATTTTTTCAAAAAATCTGAATTGGTTTCTACTCTTGGAGCTATTAAGGTATCTGTTATCAAATCCAAATTTTTAGTATACCAATTTCCATTAATCGGCCATGTTAAAGGGTAATTTATTGATAATGTGCTTAAACCTTTAAACGCAGTTATTTCAAAAATTCTAGGAAATTTGACATCAAAGCTTTGATAATATCTCCACATAGGTTTTCCGTTATTATTATAAATTTTTGTGAAACCCCATATTCCATGTTTTGCTGGATTGACACCTGTTGCTATGCTTGTCCATTCTATCGGTGTTACAGGTGGGATTGAAATTAAAGCATTTAATTGCCCATTTTTAATAATTTTTCTTAAGCTTTTAAGTTCAATTTTTGTTAGCGCATTATTGAGTATTTGAGGGGATAGTCCATCAAGGCCAAGCATTATTGATTTCATTTTTACTTCCCTTTTCTTTTTAATATCAGCCATTTAAATTTTAATATTAAATATGATAATAAAAACAAAAACTTTGCCCTTTCTAGGGACATAAATTTTTAAAAAGATTAAATAAAGAATTTTCTTCTAGAGTAACATAGACAAATGTAACCCAATCCTAAGCAAAC
>NZ_JAWDMQ010000078.1:0-4536 GCF_046536515.1 Caldisphaera sp.
TATTTGATTAAATAAATTTAAAAAATATTTATTAATTTCTAATAAAAATATTTTCAAATTTGCCTCAAAGGATTTTTATGTATTATGATTTATTAACAATATTAATTTGAAAGCTTTTACAACTGAAAGCCTCGCCCTTTAGGGCGGGGATGAGAAAAGTTTTTTAAGATTGAAAACTTATTAAAAATTAAGACAGCTGCTAAAGGGGTATGCGTTACTGAAACATGAGTATGCATCTACCCCAACTAACAAGTGTAATATAGGAATCGTGTAGGGAAGCCCTAAATCAGGGCCAAAGTATATAGATTGTGTGTCCCTACACATTGAAAACATACCCCCAAGTCCCTAGGATCCATGGATAGAGGGTTCTCCGTGGTGAGGGATAGGGGTAATTGGTTGAAGGCTCAGCCATTGGTTTACTGCTGGACGAATGGAGCGGGGTGGGTGAAACCCACTAGCCATGAAGTGATGAAAATGAAGGTGGTAAATCACAAACTTATGTCACAAACTTATGATCTACCCTAAGGGAAACCTTGCCCTTCAGGGCGGGGAGGAGGTCAGATCATAAATTATTTGACAAAACATATGATATATCTATTATGTTTGTATTGCTAGGCTTTACCCTGCTAAGATTGGCTTTGCAAATCGGACACATTGTTATAATAATGTTAGATTCTGAAACAAGTTGATTTATTCTAATTTTGGCAATATCACCTGAAAATTTAGGAGAAAAAGACTCTAATGGACCTCCACAACAGAATGTATTTTTGCCTGACCTTTTAGCCTCTTTAATTTTAACTCCCATAGATTTTAGAAGTTTCCTAGGTTGGTCTACTATATTTTCATACCTTGAATAATAACAAGGATCATGTATGGTTACTGTTAGATCGATTTGTTTTTCTGAATCAGCATTGTTCTCTTCTAATAGCTCCAAATAATTTATAACTTCAATATCAAATTTGTCGACATATCTTGGGTAACCTTCTCTTAAAACATGGGTTGTATGAGGATCTATAGTTATAACTTTCTTAACATTTTTTAATTTAAATTTTTCAAATACTCTGTTAGCATGTATTTGAAAATAATTATCCATGCCATAATCATAAAGCAATACTCCGCTATAAAGATCATCCTCATATAAATATGAAATATCTTTATTGGACTTCAATATAAGTTTTGCAATATTTTTTAGTGTAGATTCACTTTCGTTTATCTCTTTAATATTTGGTTTTATTATTGATGATAAGTAATAAGGTGAAATTTTAACAACTTTTTTAACAAGGTTTATCAATGCATTTCCTCCTGGTAAATCTGAAATTATTTCCAAATATTTTACTGTATAATTAATATAAGGAATTAGTTGATAAAGCGCTCCTGTATAAATATAAGTATTTCCTTTGCTAGGTAAGCTAAGTTGTTCGGCCCACTTAAATATTGCATTTTTATTTGTAGGAACAGGATATCCAGTTTTTAGCGTTATATCTGCAAGTAAATCCATTATATCTTTTGCATCCATAATATCACCTTTCCCTTATTATGATTTTCTCTTTAATATCTTGTTTATAATTAATAAAAGACCTAACTTCTCTTACAGCCCTTCCAATATCTATCTTTGCAGGACATATTAGATAACAGGCATCACATAATAGACAAGAATATATACTCGATAATAATTCTCCTGTTATAATATTATTTTCTAAAACCTCTTTAATTAAATTAACTCTCCCTCTAGGCCCATAACCTCTGTGAGGTCCTAAATTTATTGTTGGACATACTGATTCGCAAAAACCGCAATACATGCATCTGTTAACTTCATCTAATACCATTTTATGATTAATCAACTAAAGCACCTTTCCTGGATTTAGAATCCCTTTTGGATCAAAGATTGACTTTATAGATTTCATTATATTTATTTCTTTTGATGAATTATAATATTTCATTTCCATAGATAAGCCATCTTTTTTTAAGAGTCCTATTCCATGTTCTGCACTAATGCTTCCATTGAGTTCTAGAGCAACTTTCATTACATCATTGTACCAATTGATAACCTTATTTTTAATGCTTTCATCCATTGGATCGTATACTACACTTGGATGTATGTTCCCGTCTCCTATATGACCACCTATACTTATTATCAATCCATATTTATTGCCTAGATCCCTTACTTTATTAATAGCTTGTATAATTTTGGATGGAGGAACTACAATATCTTCTATAAATACTTGCAGTTTTTTGTTAGTACCATATATAGATTGTCCCATGGAGGTTTGAGCAGCAAATAGGTTTCTTCTAATTTTAAATAGACCCATTTCTTCAGCTTCTTCTTGACTCAATGAAGTAATAATTTTGTTAGCATTATATTTGCTTAATTTATTTTCTAAAAATTTCTTAACTTTATTTGCTGATTCTTTTGTTGTATCAATGCTAACTAGAAGCATATTACCTTCTGGGGTGAAATTTAAGTCAAGGCCATTAGATGCAATTTCAACAGTCTTGTTATCCATAAATTCAGCTATATAAGGTTGAATTCCGCTTGATTTTATTTCAATAAATGCATTAAGAAGGTCGTTTATATCATTAAACAAACCCAAAGAAGTAACTATGCTTTCAGGAATAGGTGTAAGTCTTAATATGGCCTCAGTTACCAATGCTAACGTACCTTCACTTCCAATTATAAGTCTTGTCAGATCATATCCTTTTCTGCACTTAACTGTCTTACATCCAACGAATAGAGTTGAACCATTTTCATCGGCTAATACTATTTGGAGTCCATTTACCCAATCCTTCATAGTTCCATATTTTGCTCCCTTAAGTCCACCCGCTCCATTGTTTATTGCCCCTCCTATGGTAGCTACCGATTGGCTTGCAGGATCAATAGGAAACATATATCCACTTTTTTCTATATTTGTGTTAAGTTCATCTATTCTAATGCCTGGTTCAACAACAGCTATGCTATCGGTTATATTTAGTTCTTTTATTTTATTCATTCTTTCGAAACTAACTATGACTCCATTTTTTAAAGGGACAGCATTACCTGATAAGCTACTTGAACTTCCTTGGGGATAGATAGGAACTTCATATTCATATGCAAGGCTTAGAATTTTTGATACATCGATTGTACTTTCAGGGAATATAACAGCATTTGCTTTACCTTCCATACCGGAGGGTTCTTTTGAATAAAGTTTCAATATGATATCATCAATTAAAATTTTATTGCTTCCAACCAATGACTCCAATTCATTTATAAAGGTTTTAATATTTTTTTCACTCATTTTCTCCCTTGATAATCAAATAAAATAAAAATTAATATGTGTTTATTCATTATGTATATGTTATTTTAAAAATCAAATACAAGTTTTATATTTTTCTTTGTTTAATGGTATAAAACCTTGTTTGTCATAGAAGCTGTCTGCGATTTCATTTCCAGAAGGATAAATAGCTGTTAAAATACCAGCACCTTTTAGTTTCGCATATTCTATAGCTTTTTGCAAAAGCGTAACCCCTAATTTTTTCCTTCTATATATGGGCTTAACATAGAAATCAGTTATTTCAGCCTTAATTCTAGGTTCATAAAAGAGCCTGTCTATTATAATAAATCTTATTATTCCTGCAATGGTTTTATCATTTTCATCCTCAGCAACCAATAGTACCACTTTATCATTATTTATAGACTCTTTAACGTAATTTGTAACGACCTCATATATATTACTTACTACTTTAAAGTTGGGATCTAATTCTTCATTTACACTTTTTAATCTTACAATTAATTCTACAACTTGATTTAAATCTTTTTCGTTGATTTCTCTTATATTGATTCTTTCAATAGACATGTTTACACCTCTTTAATATATGTGCTTGAATAAGGTCTAAAACCTAATTTTTTGTATAGATCTGTTGCTATCCAATTTTGAACTGGAAATTCAACAGCAATGTACTTTATCCCATTCTTTGAAACCTCTTCTGATAGTTTTTGTATAAGCATGCTTGCTATACCCGTTCTTCTCATTTGAGGTTTTACGTAAAGTTCCTTAATTATTTCTATTTTGTTGTTTATAAGCAAAGGATTTTCGTTAGTTACGGATTTTATATAACCAGACAATATATTATCATAATCTGCGACAAATACGTTAATATTTGAATTATTTATCATACTTTCTGCAACTTTAACTGCAATTTCTTTAGCGTTAGATGCAATAGCCCAAGATGAATCAAATTCCTCATTAAAAGCATAAAATCTATATACAAGTTCTGATAATGGTAAAACATCATTTTTTACTGGCCTTCTAATTATTATACCTGTATCGTACATGTTTAATCTCCTCAATCCTTATAATCTATTGAAGGTTTAGGAATATATTCTTTCTCCCACAAAAGTTTAATTTTTTCTCTAGTATTTGAAATAATTTTTCTAGCCCTTTCAAGTTCTTCTTTATACGTTGTTGTCTTCCTAGCAAAGCCCTGCTCAACAGCTTTAACAGCGACAGCAGCAGCAACCCTAGGATATACTTCCCACTCTTCCATAGTTGGAACTATGTA
>NZ_JAWDMQ010000079.1:0-4509 GCF_046536515.1 Caldisphaera sp.
TTTCTGGATGGTGCCGCGGTAGTATAGCCCGGCCCAGTATGCGGGCCTTTCGAGCCCGTGACCCGGGTTCAAATCCCGGCCGCGGCATATGCCTGCGAGGCATAGCGGCACCATTTTTAATATAAAATTAAGAAAAACAAAGTTGAATTATACTAAAAATTTTGCAATAAGAAATACCTATGAGCAATTTTTCCTTATTTATTATATCTAGTACTACAATAGTACATCTTCTTAAGTTTCATATAAGGACATCAAATCATTGCAGGTAGTTGAGATAAATATTACTACCTATATTAAGGCATTCGTTCTTGCTTTCATGCACCGTTATGCCGAGAGGCAAGCAAATTTTGCGTTAAATTGATAGTCTTTTCATTTAAAGTATGATTAGTCTTATTGAAGGTTTTTTGTTAATTTGGTGGACAACTAGGTTGCTCTTGACTTGTATGCTATGGTTTTTAGGTTAACGTAAAAGCTAAAATTGTTGAATTGGTTATAAAGATTGGTGAGATTTTGGATTTAATACAGTCTAATCAATCTAATTATGAAAACTGGTTTGTTTATAGAGACCCTTTCAATGGTTTTGAAGATCTAAAAGAAGTAATAAATTGGCTAAAAAATTATGGTAATGGGCCGCTACCCTATGTATGTGTCTTTCCAGGACTGCCAGAGCATTGGTACTGGTCGCTGAAGTACTCTCTTGAGGGCGAGCCTGGTTATGTTTTGTGGGGTGACAAAGCTGCTAAGAATAAAGGACATTTGGATGAGTATTTGTCATTTCCTTTCAAAAACTTAGTGCAAAGTTATGAAGAGAGCCATTTCACATTTAAAAATAATGCTATTGAGGACTTAAAAAAGAACAAAAGTGAAGTAATACCTCTCATAGGTCTCTTTTATGCTACTCATATCTCACAATACCTTGGCTTCGGACTAATTACGGACATTACGCTTGATGCCTATAGAAATTTCAAGGGTTGGAGTGAAAATGAAGGTGCATGGATTCTGAGGTGGAAAATGAGGGTGTTATGGCTTGATTATGAAGTTATTGAACTTTTAGTTAATAAAAATAAAATTAATGATCCTAAAGACTTTGTGGACTCCCTGAAAAACAAACGGCTAAAGTTAACAGAAGATATAGAGAAGTCAAATAAATTACCTTTTCAAAGTAACAAATGCTTAAAAAAAGAGGACCTTCAGAAGAATTTATGGGATATTCTATTTAAAATAATTAATGACGATAATGAGGTTAATAAGGTAATCGAACTCTATAGACCTAAAGTAGCTCAATTACCTTCTGCTACGATACAAGCGTTATCCTCATATGAGTGCACTCCGAAGCCCTTAAGTAATGAATTATATAAAAAAGCCATTAATGATATTAAGAAAGAGCTTTATATTAATAGCTCGCTAGATAGCAAGTTAGCGGTAGCCGTATCTCTTGGCAATGTGCTTTTTGTTGGCCCGCCAGGAGTAGGGAAGACCAGCATAGCCAGAAATTTCTCAAAATCTCTTACTGGTTGTGAGCCAATAGTTGAAGTTGCCAATGCCCTCTGGTTCAGGAGAGATGTGATAGGTGGTGAGACTTTAGAAAATGGTACCGTTAGGTGGAGGTCGGGATTCATAATAAGATCCTATAATAGAGCTGCAGAAGCATTGGAGAAACTGGGCAATGAAGACTTTCTAGTTTTTCTCATAATCGATGAGCTTAACAGAGCTGATGTTGACAAAGCATTTGGCGACTTCTTTGCTATGTTTCCTTCACCTCACCCTGAAGACTGGCATATCCCTGAGACCTTAGTAGAAGAAATTAGGTCATATGATGACAAAATTGATGCTGAAGCAAAGAAATTCCTGGAATACTATGGGAAGCACAATAACAACCCTCTAAAACATCTAAGAGTGATCGCTACTATGAACTTAGTTGATATTAGGAACCTCTTTATGGTAGGTGAGGCCCTTACGAGGAGATTTAGTGTAGTAGAAATTCCGTGCCCTGATGATGACGGATATGTGGATTTTCTTATAGAAAGGCTTAGCAAAGAACATAAAGAAGTCGTAAATAGTGCCAAGGAAACTATAAAGAAAGTCATAGATTGTGCTCGCAATAAACTTAAATGCATCCCGCCTAGTGCTGTTAAGGGAGCCATAGAGCTCTTAGCAAGAAGTAACATCCTTGGTTTCTTAGAAAATGATAACACAGAAAAAGTTGGGGAAGCATTTCGTGACTACCTCTTATCCTCGATGGGTCTACTTATTGACAAGGATAAGGAGTCCTTTATCAGTTTGCTGAACAATTGCCTTAAGCAAGAGGGTAAGGTATAATTGAGGGCCTTAAGCAAGAGAATAAGGTACATGGCAAGGCTTGTGGTCAAGAGATATCTTGAGGACTTTTCTGAAAGCTCTGAATCAATACTTGAGAAAATGCTCAGGTCAGCCAAAGAAGTTTATGATGTCGATGAACTTACTAGAGATTACTTAGTAACTTGGCTAGCCAGAGTTGTAGCTGAGGACTTAAGAAGTGCTGTCGAGGATGCAGAGAGGGATAGGTTACTCTACAGACAATTCCAGGTAGTTTATGACAATGCATCTTGGGGACCAGTTAATATAGCTAAAACCATAACAGTTTACTCTGCCGGTCTTCAGGCCTCTATGACATACGTCCCATCCTTTAGTTCGCCTGAACTCCTCTTCCTTTTGGAGCTAGTTAATATTTCACTTGAGAAGCTTAATGAAATCTACAATACGGTGGATACCATGGCAACTAAAGGAAATGGACCTTTGAACAAGGAAATAAGAGTGACATTAAAGGGGTTGAAGAAAGCTGTTGAGGAGTTGAAATCTATTAAAGAGTTTGCAGGTCTGGAAGGGAAACTTCACAGGTTCTCTATTCCCTTGAGCGAGGCTGAGCTCGATGCTGAGTGGGAAAAGTTTAGATCTTATGCACCTGAATGGTTAAATAAGGCATGGAATGCCTACAATTTACTAAGACATCTAAAGGATTTACATATTACACCGCGCTCTGCTAAGTCTGAGAAAACTCTCCTGCTCTTGTTGGCCTGGAGACTTTATGAGCTCTACGTGACTGAACTGTTGATTGATACCCTGAGAGATCTAGGTTATATTATAGATAGAAAAAGTGAAAACACAATGGTATCAGGAAATCTGGAAATATTGCTCAACAAACAGCTTGATAATTCAAGGCTTCTTAGTGCAGATAGCAACGAGGAAGCAGCAAAGATGGCCAGAGGAAGGCCTGACATAAGCTTAAGGGATGGAGACAGATTGCTTATTGTGGAGTGCAAGTTTTCCAGTAGCCCTACTTACTTAACTGCTGGTAGATTTAAGGCAATGGCTTATCTTTATGAATACAGGGGTAATATAGCGGTTCTCGCTTTCCCTGAGCTTAACGAGAATTTGTTTTATGATGAGGAGGATAAAGGCACAGCTCGCTTATGGGATCTCATAATGAATGACAATGGAACAGTGAAGCTCAGGTTGAGTGATGGCACTGCCCAAGAATTGTACCTAATAAAGATAGATCCTGCTGAAGGAAGCAATCCATGGGAGGCTTGGGAAAATGCTAAAAAGAGAATTAAAATTGTTCTAGAGAATTTCCTGAATCCTAAACCATCGTCACCCTCTCAAGTTCCTATAATAGCCTCATTAACACATTTTTAGCTTTCATATAACCTATCAGGTCTTCTTAATATATTAATGTAAATAGCTGTTAGCATGCTTATTGATCAATTATTAATTCTATCTGGATTAAAGTATCTCCTTCTATGATCTTACACTTAATGTTAAAAGAGCTGAAGCCAATATTCAGAAAATAGATAGTAAAGTCGCTAAAAAGATTATCTATTGGTGTTGATTATTTTTGGAATTACGCTTGGAAGATGATGGAGAGGAGATATAAAGGCACTGGCGGGAATGTGATGCCAGAGCTGAAGAAGTAAAGATAGCATAGATTGCAAAAAAGCAGAAATAAGAAGGAGAGTTCAAAGGTGTTGCCGCTTATGAAATGGTTTTAACAAGGCAGTGAGCTCAACAAGAGCACACCAGCCAATAAACCTTTGTTAAGGATCGCACGAAGAGACCTTCTATAGCAAAGACTTTGAATGCACTGGTGACGATAACCCTTAGTGGCACCTTTTCTACACAAATTTGTGTAGAAAAGTGTTGTTCAAGGGCACTGCCACAAGGATTTGTGTAAAGCCTGTGTGAGTGCTCATGCCGTTTCTATGAGTGTATATCTATATATAGTAAAAAGGTTAGGAAAGGATAGTTTTTTAACCCATGAGTGGTATGGACAGTGGCATGAGTCTAACCTTATGGTATCATGCGAGTGCCCTTGGGTTCATGAAAAGGGAACATTATTTCCTATTAACTGTCAAACTTTTGACACTTTGACACCTATATATAATAAAAGCCTTAGAAATTGCCCCAAAATCTGCGGGAGGATATTGCTTTTTTAAATCGAGTGTCAAATTGACACTTGCCAAGTGGCAAACT
>NZ_JAWDMQ010000080.1:0-4341 GCF_046536515.1 Caldisphaera sp.
GTTAGTGGGCATTATAATTAGTTACTTAATTTGGGCGTTTCAAAGAATAAACAAATTAAATAAAAAATATTATAGCTTTAGGCTTTGTAAAAATATAATTTATTCTCTTAGAGGTGAAGTCCTTGTTATGTAAAAGAAATTATAAAGGGTATCTTTATTTGGAAGACGGCTCTATAATAGAAGGCTGTGGATTTGGTTCGAAAACCTTTAATTATGGAGAAGTAGTATTTACAACTTCAATGAATGGATACCCTGAATTGCTAACAGACCCATCATACAAGGGACAGATATTAATAATTGCTCATCCATTAGTAGGCAACTATGGCGTTCCGAAAATAAATGTTTTAAAAAATGGAATTATTGAAAACTTTGAATCAGAAAGGATACAAGTGAATGGATTAATTGTTTCCGAAGAAACTGAAGGAAATAAATGGAATTCTGAACTATCTTTGCACGAGTGGTTATTAGAAAATGGTATACCGGGTATTAGCAATGTTGATACTAGATCTTTAATAAAGAAAATTAGAATGAATGGTGTAATAGGAGGAATTATTTCATCTGGTGTAGAAATAGAAAAAATAAAAAGTTTTAAATATGATGAAATAGACTTTACTGATTTTACCTCGCCAAAAAATGTTATAGTTCATGAAGGGTTATACAATAAATCTATTGTAATTGTGGATTGTGGAGTAAAACATGGTATAATTAAGGGAGTTTATGATGCGCTTAAATATGACATAATAAGAGTACCTTGTAAATCCAATGCAAATGATATTATAAAATTTGATCCGAAGGGGGTAATATTTAGTAATGGCCCAGGGAACCCTAATTTATTAAAAGAAGTTATTGATACTTATAACTCAATATTAGAATACAGAATACCCATATTAGGAATTTGCTTAGGACATCAAATAGGTACAATGGCATTAGGAGGTAAAATAAGTAAGATGAAGTTCGGGCATAGGGCAGTGAACAAGCCAGTAATTGATGTTATATCAGGCAAAAGTTATATTACAACTCATAATCATGGATATGCAATATTGTCAAAAAAAGATCTACCTAAAAATGTAAAGCTTTGGTTCTTTGATCCTAACGATTCAACTATTGAGGGTTGGATAAACGAAGAAATGGGAATATTATCTCTTCAATTTCATCCAGAGGCAAGACCTGGACCTTTAGACACTACTTGGATATTCGATAAATTTAGAAAAATTATTGAGGGTGTTTGAATAATGAATAAAGAGCATTTGAATAAGGTCTTAATAATAGGTTCAGGACCAATAAAGGTTGCTGAGGCGGCAGAATTTGATTACTCAGGTTCCCAAGCATTAAAAGCTGTAAAAGAAGAAGGCATTAAAGCAGTATTGGTAAGTCCTAACGTTGCAACTATACAAACATCATATAAGATGGCGGACAAAATATATATGATCCCATTGTTTTACAATTATGTAGAAAAAGTTATTGAGAAGGAAAGGCCTGACGGAATAATGATAGGTTTTGGAGGGCAAACAGCTTTAAATGTAGGGATAGATTTATGGAATAATAACATATTACAAAAATATGGAATAAAAGTTTTAGGAACACCTATAGATGGTATAAAGAAGGCTTTAAGTAGGGAAAAGTTCAGAGAAACTATGATTAAATCAAACATCTTAATACCTTCAAGCTTTTCTGCAAATAACGAGGCAGATGCAATAAATAAAGCAAAAGAATTGGGATATCCTGTAATGATAAGAGTAAGTTATAATTTAGGGGGTAGAGGTTCTGGGGTAGTATGGAATGAAGAAGAATTAAGAAACAGCTTGAAAAAAGCCTTTTCTCAAAGTTACATTAATGAAATATTGTTAGAAAAATACCTTTACCACTATAAAGAGCTGGAATATGAAGTTATGAGGGATTTTTATGGAAATAAAGCAGTTATAGCCTGTATAGAAAATTTAGATCCTATGGGTGTGCACACAGGAGAAAGTGTTGTAATTTCACCTTGTCAAACAATTGATAATTATGAATATCAAATTATGAGAAGTTTATCAATGAGAGTAGCAGATTCTATAGAATTAATAGGAGAAAGTAATGTTCAATTTGCTTTAAATCCGAACAGCTATGAAATTTATGTAATAGAAACAAATCCAAGGATGTCTAGATCATCAGCTTTGGCAAGCAAAGTAACTGGATATCCATTAGCTTATGTATCGGCAAAGTTAGGTCTAGGATATAAGCTTTATGAGATAATAAATAAAATAACAGGCGTGACAACATCTTGTTTTGAGCCTAGCTTAGATTACGTAGCAATAAAAATGCCTAGATGGGATTTACAAAAATTTGAAAAAGTTGATAATGAAATAAATACTGAAATGAAAAGCATAGGAGAAGTTATGAGTATAGGAAGGAATTTTGAAGAAGCTTTTCAAAAGGCAATTAGAATGCTGGATTTAAATCAGGAATTGGTTGATAATAAAGCCTACAATTCATATATGAGCAAGGAGGATGCTTTAGAAAAATTAAGAAAGAAAAGAGGTTACTGGTTTTTTTATATGTCTAAGGCAATTAAAGAAGGGGCTTCAGATGATGAAATATATAATGTTACAGGAATAGACAAATTTTTTATAAGAAAAATTAGAAATATTGTTGAATTTTATGAGAATATGAAAAAAATCAAAATTGATGAATTAAATAAAGATTTATTGGAGGAAGCAAAAAGATTAGGATTTAGCGATAAACTAATAGCGAAGGCATTAAATGTTGAGGAAAATTACATAAGGAAGCTAAGGCTTGAAAACAAGATAATTCCTAAAATAAAGCAAATAGATACGGTAGCTGGTGAATGGCCTGCGGTAACTAACTATATGTATGTTACATATAATGGAAATGAAGATGACATAGATTTTTCGCAAGATAAGAGCATATTAATAGTAGGATCGGGGGTATTTAGGATAGGTGTATCTGTTGAGTTTGATTGGGGAACTGTTTCTTTGATTGATGCTTTAAAAAATTACTACAGAAACGTCTATGTATTAAATTATAACCCAGAAACAGTTTCTACTGATTGGGATGTCGCAGAAAAATTGTTCTTTGATGAAATAACCGTTGAAAAAATCCTGGAATTATCATATAAAACGAAAACCAAAAAAATAGTAATTTTTTCATCAGGTCAAATAGGAAATAACATAGCTAAAGAACTGGAAGAAAAAGGTTTATCTATTTACGGAACATCTGGATACAGTATAGATATAGCCGAAAATAGAGAAAAGTTCTCACTTATTCTAGATAAGCTGAACATAAAACAGCCACCATGGGTATCTGCAAACAATTTAAATGAAGTAATTAAATTTGTCGATAGAGTTGGGTATCCTGTCTTAATTAGACCGAGCTATGTTTTGAGCGGAGCTAGCATGAAAATAACATATAATTATAATGAGCTATTGAAGTATATTAATTCTGCAACTAAGATTTCTCCCAAATACCCTGTAATTGTATCTAAATATTTTGATAATGCTATTGAGGCAGAAATAGATGCGGTTTCCGATTCAAAGGGGGTAATAGGTGTTTTAAATGAGCATATAGAAGAAGCAGGCGTACATAGCGGGGATTCTACTATGGTAATTCCGCATAGAAAACTAAGGAATGACATTGTAAAAGAAATGGGTAAAATCTCTTTAATGCTCTCTAACGAATTAGGAATAAAAGGGCCTTTTAATTTACAATTTGTAATAAAAGATTCATCACCATTTGTTATAGAGTTAAATTTAAGGCAAAGTAGATCTTTTCCTTTTTCCAGTAAAGCTGCTAATATAAATTTGATAGATTTAAGCGTGAAAGCAATTGAAGAAGGACTAAATTTTGATGGCTTTAAATTAATTGAGCCTAAATTTTATGCAGTAAAATCACCCCAATTTTCGTGGTCTCAATTAAAAGGGTCGTATCCTAGTTTAAGCGTTGAAATGAAAAGTACAGGGGAAGCGGCAGGATTTGGTATTAATTTTTATGATGCATTACTGAAGAGTTGGCTTTCTGTATCACCTAATAGGATCCCTGATTTAAATAAATCTATTTTAATTTATGGTACAAAGAACTTAACTGATCTAATCGATGCAGGTAAGACGTTAGAAAAAATTGGTTATAATATATATACTATTGAAAATTTTGAATCTTATGGGAAAAGATTAAATTACAGAGAGGCTGATGATTTAATACTGAATAAAAAAATAGACCTTGTAATTTCAGACGGTTATATAATCAATTATGATTATACTATTAGAAGAAATGCGGTGGACTTAAACATACCCATAATTCTTAATGGGAAATTGGCTAAAGAAATTTCTATTGCAATTAAAGAAAATA
>NZ_JAWDMQ010000081.1:0-4327 GCF_046536515.1 Caldisphaera sp.
GGCGAGGCTTTCAGTTGTAAAAGTAAATTATATTATCTATTTATATTAAATTAACTTTTCATAAGCAATTAGAATCATATATATCCAATACTGCCCTTAAATCTCTCAAAGCTATTTCAGGAGGCATTGGAACATTTTTTTCTTCTAAAATAGAATCAATAAAACCTTTAAGTTCATCTTTAATTGAATCGCTATCAGGCAATTCAATTCTGCTATTATTATATATTAAATCTCCATATCTTCTAACATACCTTGTTTTTCCTGAGATTTCTACCTTCCTAGTATAAGGATCTTCATATATAGTACCTTTTTCTCCATATATCTCAAAAGCTGGAACCATAGGAGAATTATTCATGCCCCAACTAAACATAAGTAAACCATTAGCTCCATTTTTAAACTTAATTAATGAAAAGCTAGTGTCCTCTCCTTCCATATCTACAATTGATTTGTAGTTTGATGAACATATTTTTTCGTAATTTCCACCTAAATTAAGTAAAGTATCAACTAAATGTATCCCACCGTCAATCAATGAACCTCCTCCCATAGAAGCTTTAATTTTCCTCCAAGTTCTAGGTTGATTAAATGTGGTATACCTTACAATAATTGTATATAATTTACCTAATTCTTTTATCATTTCAACAGCTTTTCTTATAGATTTATCAAAATAATAATTTTCAGCTACCATAAACTTAACTTTACTTAATTTTGCTTTTTCTATTATTTTGTTAGCTTCTTCTACTGTTCTTGCTATAGGTTTTTCAAGTAAGACATGCTTTTTCTTCTCCATAGCCTTAACACTCATGTCCAAATGAGCATCATGACTAACTATTAAATCAACTACATCTACATCTGAATTTAATACCTCATCATAAGAAGTAAATATGCCGGAAGCTCTGAATTCCTTTGCTAAGTTCTCAGCATCATTTTTATCAGAGCTAAATACATATATCTTTAGATCATAACCTTCATCCTTTAGCTTATTTAGTGCATATAAATGAACCCTTCCAAATCCTCTACTGCCAACAACTGCTATTTTCAAAATAGTTCCCCATTATATTGGCAAGCAACAAATTAAAATATTTTTCTCATAACTCTATACTTTAACTTTATTTTAATACTTTAGATAAAAAATGTAATAACCCTCTTATCCCAATCATAGCCCCCGCTAAGCTCATAGATAGAGCTATTACTAATACCCATAAATTATCATAAATCATACCAATATATGTCAACAAGAAAGAAAAAAGCAAAAGTATTATGCCAATTATTATCTCTATAAAATAGACTTTCATATGACTTCACTAATATAGCCAGCAAGCCACTTCATGATCTGAGCTCATAGATTTAATATCAGGCATTTTCTCTAGACATTTTTGGGTAGCAAAAGGACACCTATCATAAAATGGACATCCTTTAATTTTAGATGCACTTATATTGCTTTCTTTTACTTTAATTGTTTTTATAGTATCTTTGCTTTCTGGGTTAATTTTTGGATAAGCCTCTAATAAGACCTGAGTATACGGATGTAAAGGATCCGTTAAAACAGTTTGAGCCCTACCGCTCTCTACTATTTTGCCTTTATACATAACCGAAATTCTATTTGCAATAATCTTTGCTATTGGCAATTCGTGAGTTATAAACAAAATTGTTATACCTGTTTTTTTATTGATCTTTTTTAGAAGATCAACTATTTCACCTTTTAAAGAAGCGTCGAGCATGGTTACCGGTTCATCAGCTACTAAAAATCTTGGATCTAAAGACAATGCCCTAGCAATGCTAAGTCTTTGTCTTTGCCCTCCAGAAAGTTGAAAAACATAATTATTTATTAGATCTAGAGGCAAACCCACCATGTTCAATACTTCTTCAATTTTTTTATTAATAGATTCTTTATTTTTAATTTTAGCGTATTTTAATGGCATACTTAAAGCATCGTATACTTTCATGTAAGGATCAATGGAAGAATATGGATCCTGATATACCATTTGCAGCTCCTTCCTTATATGCTTAATAATTTTGGTTTTAGGTGTTATAATAATTGGGTTATTATCTCTATTATATATAATTTTACCATCTGTAGGCTTTTGCAAACCTATCATGGTCCTACCAAGGGTTGTTTTACCGGAACCGCTTTCTCCGACTAATGCCATTACTTCTCCTTTATTAATTTTCATATCAACTCCGTCAACAGCTTTAGTTATTTGCTTCTCCGATAGAAAACCCCCTTTTACAAAATATACTTTTAGTCCTTCTGTTTTTATTAACACGTTAGAGTCAATATAACCAGCATGAGACATACCTATCACCTTCGATTCTTTTCAATTCTGGTTCTTTCTGTTTACATATTTCCATAGCATATGGACACCTATCACTAAACCTGCAACCTTTAGGTAAATTAGCCAAATCAGGCATAAACCCCGGAATTCCTTTTATATAGTCCTTATTAATATCTGCTATAGAATCCATTAATAGTTGAGTATATGGATGCTTTGGATTTTTATATAAATCTAATGAATAGCCGCTTTCCATTATACCCCCCGCATACATTATGTATAGCCTATCTGAAATCTCTGAAAGTAGTGCTAAATCATGTGTTATAAAAATTATTGATAAACCAAGATCTTTCTTTAATGTTTTTAATAAATTTATTATCTTTGCTTGTGTTATTACATCTAGCGCAGTTGTAGGTTCATCACAAATAAGTATTTCAGGGTTTAATGCCAGTGCCATAGCAATGAATGCCCTTTGCCTCATTCCACCTGAAAGTTCATGAGGATACTTATCAGATACCGAAGGATCTAGCTCAACCATTTTTAAAAGTTCATTAACTCTTTCTTTAAAATTTCCTTTATATTCGTGTATTTCTAATACCTCTTCAATCTGTTGACCTATCTTAAAAACTGGAGTAAAGCCGTTCATAGATCCTTGAAATATCATAGAAATTTTTTTCCACCTAATTTCTTTATTGAATTTTCCTTCATTATATGATAATATATCTTCATTGTTAAACAATATTTTACCTCCAACAATTTTTCCAGGGGGAGTTATTAAACGCATAATTCCCATTGCCAATGTGCTCTTTCCTGAACCACTTTCGCCTGCTATTCCTATAACTTCTTTTTTACTTAAGTCTAAATTAACCCTATCGACAGCTTTCCTAACGCCTTTAGGCGTATAAAAGTGTATTGAAAAATCTCTAACAGACAATAAGGGCATTTTACTTACCTCCAAAAACTGCCTTTTCTATGGAAAAGCCTATCATTACAAAAGGTATTGAAACTAAAATTATCATTAATCCTGGGAAAAGAATCCACCACCACCAGCCATTAACCGCTGCGAAATTTGATTCTGCGCTATCTAATATTGACCCCCACGTTACTAAACCTGCTGGAGTCAAACCCAAAAAAGATAGTGTTTCTACTAATATTATAGCCCCAGGAACCCCTAAGGCAGTATATGCTATTGCAAATGGAGTTAACCTAGGCATAAAATGTGTAAAGAATGTTCTATAAGATGGAATTCCCAATACCTTATCTGCTTCAACAAATGTCATATTCTTTATTGATTGTGCAGAGCTTCTTGCTATTATTGCGTAAAATGGCCATGATAGAAAAGCAATTAAGAGGGCTTCCAAAAACAAATTGGGTCTCATTACATATGATAAAACCACTAAGAAAGGTAAAGCTGGTAACACTAAGATAACTAATGTAACCCAATTCATTGCTGAATCGGTCTTACCTCCCAAAAACCCCGATATACCCCCTATAATAACTCCTCCTATAACTGAGATAATTGAAGTCAATAATCCAATTTCCAATGCATTGGGCAATCCAAGTAAAACTCCTAAATCAATAGGCCTACCATAAATGTCTGTTCCAAATAAACCATATGCATTGCCTTCCAAATATAACTTGTTAATTAATATTTTTGTATTAGGAGATGTAACGATAGTTACTTGTACCTTATATAAACCTTTTTCGATTGTACCGTTTAGGAGCCCTTTACCTTCATATCCAAATAATGATTGTGATAATAATTGAGGAGTTACTGTAGGAGGTACATAACCGATTTGTTCGCTTATATATGATTTTATTGAGCTAGATAGAGAAATTAAATCAGTATAGCTTGATGGTTGTGAAGTTGTACTTAATGTTATATTAGTTCCATCTGGTTTAATCCAAAGTATTTGAATTGATTCCATTGGGGTACTGGATTTAATATAAAAAATAACATCAGTTGGAGGTTTATTTTTAGACCAAGTAAAGTTATAGTTTAGCTGATATATATAATAATTACTTGATGAATATAATAAACTAGGCTTTGTTGTTAA
>NZ_JAWDMQ010000082.1:0-4247 GCF_046536515.1 Caldisphaera sp.
AACTCTTATACTCTCTATGAGAAGAAATAATTTTGTAAGAATCCATATAAGATGCTATTATATCTACCCTATCGGGATCTCCAGGAAGAAGGACATATTTTGAGGTTTCTCCTGGTGATAATGATATGTGATATTGCTTACCTTCTTTAGTTTCAGGCTTTTTAGCACTTATAATTTTTTCATTAGCCATTTATATCCCCTAATTGATCTCCTCACCCTAAAGAGTAGTTCCTTAAGATCTAGAGGATTTCACCCCTTTTAACTACTCTTTTTCTACAATAAAAGACAAAGGTTCTCTTATTAATGATAAGATTTTATTTACTTCATTCTTTAATATGTTTTTCATTTAAAAAATACCCTGCCTTGAAAGGCACGATTGTTGTTTCTTTTATAAAATTACTTCTTGAAATTTTACAGAAACAAATAATGGCTCCTTTTTTAGAGGGGATGGTCCCGCCGCGGGGAATTGAACCCCGGACCACCCGGTATCGGCAAAGAAAGGCCGATACAGCCCTGTCCCACTACAGCCGGGCGCTCTGCCGCTGAGCTACGGCGGGCCGGCTTCATTTATAGATAGGTAACTAGGGATTTAAGGATTTTGCTCTTTTTTATAATTAAGTTTAAAATTATTTAACAATTCAATACAATTATTATAAATCATGTTCTCATTCATTTTACTGTCATTATCTTTAATATCCATAAAATATCTCAATGATATTATTTCAATAGCATTTGGCGTTATCGCTATTAAGCCCCTACATTTTTCAGTTATATTAAAATAGCAAAGCTCTACATCCTTTATAGAAATCTTGTTTATGCAATCTGGTTTAATATTTATTTGCTCGTAATAATCCATGGAATAAATAATTTCTTTATCAGTTATAATTTTAACTCCCCTTTGTTTATTATCTAAAACAAACTCCTCTCTGACCTCCTCCCCGCCCTTTAGGGTGGGGGTTTTCTGAGGTCTCAAGAGTTAACCCCTTTACGGGTGCTACTCTGTTGGTCATCCTCCCGAGCCGATATTGCGGGAGAAATCAGCTCCCACTCCTCATGTTTTAAGAGTTGACCAGACGAAGGCATCTGGAAAGCATCTCAAATATAAATAGTATTTTTGGTTTAAAAATTTAATTCCGCCCCTAGAAGGGGCAAGGTTTGTCATTCTCTGTATCAACAGATGCACCTAAAAATTTGTTATTCTTTTATTAAAGGAGAGGCTATTGTTAATTGGGAACCACAATATGGACAGTGGTATCTTAACCTCTTAGCATCTGCTGCACAGAAATAAGCATCAATAGTTTTTCCACACTTAGGGCATACATAAACTACTTCTTCGTGCCTTGCATTAGGCTTTTGACCTGATAAGTCTAAGTACCTTCCACAAATACGGCACCTTACTGTTATCCAACCTACATGACCCATTGCATTTGCTCCTTTCGCTAAGCCTATTGTCACTTTTCTGCACCTTAAAATCTTTTAGCAATTCGGCTTTAAATGTTTTCCTAGTATCCTTAAAATATCTATATGGATTTAAAAAGTAGGTTTATTATTCTTAATCCTGTATAGCATACGAAGGGGTAAGAATATGGTTTCAAGAGCAACGACCATAATGTTAATATTGTTTGCTGCTACTCTAATTTCTGCTGGAATTGGACTCTATACTTACAGCAACTACTCTAAACCACTTGCACATATATACCCACAGCCTCCTTTAAGTAAAATTTTAAATAAAATATCCTATATGCAATATCAAATATATTCTCCGATTTTTGGAAATTCTTATGTTAAACTTTTCAATAATGCTACATACCAAAATGGTACGGCAATTCTATATAATGCTACAACAAATAGTGCTGTTGAAAAAATAGTCTACAAATACAATGAAACAGAGCTAACTTTCTTAGGTGTTGTAATAGGTAATGTTACAATACCTATAAACACAACAAACTATTATACATTCTATACTAGTTCATATTATTTTACTAATCCCTACACAGGAACTTCTTATTTAGAGCCATTTCCTGGTATAGGCCCACTTTATGCAATTTATTATATCGGTCAAATATATAAGGTTGATTGGCAAGCAGTTTCTTTAGGTCAGGCACAACCAGCAAATTCTTATGCAACTATAAATATGGGATTTATAGATGTACCTGTGTTCAATAAAAAGTATCCAGGGTTTGAGATATCAATATCACCTGCATCAATTGCTGTAGTACCAACCAATTATCCAGTAACCTTCACAGCAACTGTAGTCTACATTGATGGAGTTTCTATTGCATCACAAATGACCATAGGGGTTAGTTCTGCTAATTACTTGTCTTTCACATTAACATCATTGAACTCCAATATTTCCTCATAATAAAATTCATTTAGTGCACTTATTTTAACAATATTTTCTGCATCTATAAAATATTTTGCAAACTCTATTATGTTTTCTATAGTTGGATTCCTAAAAGATTTTTTATACAGATTTACTAAGGCTTTATTATCTATTAAATATAAGAAATAAGATACTCTTTTATATAATCTAATTCCATCACTATTTAATCTTTCGTCCCTATTAAAAAATTTTGCATAGTTTTCAAGAAGGGCTCTTAGTATATTTTTTATTTCCTTATTAGCCGCCTTAGCTCCCTCAGAGCTTGCACCCATTTATCATCACATCAAAAATGTTTTTTCAATCATTGGGAGCTTTTTTATGGCTCATCATCATATTCTCCTGGACTTTCTTCCTCTTCTATACTATTCCATCCCATTGGCATACCATTTCCATATCTTATTGGCTTTTCCATTTTGCTTAATAACACAACCCTACTAGGAGCGCTTTCACTAACAATAGGGTAACTGCTTTCATTGCTTATTTTCTTTGCAACTTCTTTCACTTCATCGTAGTTTGGCATATTCTCTCTAGTTAGTCTACCTTTGCTTGCTCCAACATACATGTAAGCCTTTACCTCAACATAGTTTGGCAGTCCTAATCTGATTAGCTTAGCAAACCCCTTAATTGCTTCATCATTATCGTTAAAGCCTTTAACTACAGTAATTCTATAAACAGTAGTTGATGAAAAGCTTGGTAACATTTCTAGCGTTTCTAGTGTAAGTTCCCATCCTCTTGGAACTAAAGGTTTATTAAATAAATCATATGATTCTTTGTCCCAAGCTTCTAGACTAATATATAATTGGGAAGGCTCTTCATCTAGGTTAGCTAGAATATCTGGTCTAATACCCCTTGTAACTAGAAAAGTAGATACGCCTCTGTTATGGAATTCTTTTATTAACTCTCCTAATCTTGGATATAAAGTTGCTTCTCCAGTTAGACTTATCGCTACATGTTTTGGATTCATAGCTTCTTGATACATCTTTAGGTCAGTTCCTTTCCTGCCCTTATAACCACTCATAATTCTTCTATATTCTTTTATAGCATTTTCTACAATAAATTTAGGATCGTCATTATAAGGCATATTTGTTTCATTCCATTCTAGACCTACATCTTGAGGTCTTAACCTCCAACAATGCATACATGCATTCCAACACCAATGATTAGAAACACTCAATTGAATGCATCTATGACTTTCAATTCCATAAAACTTAGATTTATAGCAAAATCTATGTTCTGCCATTGCTGCGTGATTCCAATAACATTTCTTTACAGAACTATGGTTTCCAATTAAATGATATCCCTGTTTTTCAAGTCTTTCATTTAGTGCCTGATAAATTTCTTCTGTTTTAAGCTCTGCCATCTTTTCGCCACCCATAGTTGGGGAGCCTCGCTCTTTAGGGCGAGGGAAGTTTATTAAATTCAGTATTGTTAAGAATAAAAAAAGCTTATAAGTTTTTAATATGATTCTTATTTTGAATTTGGACATACAAGTCTAATAGACTATAAGCCATATGATATCCTTAGCTATTGGTAAGCTCTGATAATTTATGCAGACCTTGAGAGGGCTGAATCCTTTCTCATGTTAATAGAAATCTTTTTATACCTATTTATTATCAACTAATCTTGTGAAGAGACTGCGAGACATAAGGATGGACAAAGATTGTTTATCAACCCGATGGGGGCGATCCCCCAAGGGTTGGTGTTTGCGAAAGGGGGAAGGAAAAGGGCTGGAGATGTGACCCCCGTGCCGTTGGGGTCGAAGGAGTCCCATGACCCACCTACCACAAGTGGGTGGTTGAGGGCTAAGTCCCTACACTTGATCATGATTGAAGATAAAATGATTGAAATGAAAGTGTAGGGACAA
>NZ_JAWDMQ010000083.1:0-4236 GCF_046536515.1 Caldisphaera sp.
ATATAGAATTTGGTGAGAAATTGGGTCCATTACCATTGTTTAATTACCCTGTATGGGTAATTGGACTCTTTTATGGGGCTTTAGGAATTATTGCAGGTATAATGGGAGCTAAATACACATATTGTATTGTTGTTGCTACACACCAAGTAATGGGATTAAAATATAGTAAAATCTATGAAATTATACTTACAGGAATAGCTGTTTCAGCTTTAGGCGTTGGTATATTAACTTCATTAAAGGTTGTACCATATGTTGATGCATATTATTTTATGCCTGGCGCGGGTTGGTATACCCTATTAGGTTCATTTATATTCGGTTTTGGAATCATGTTAGGTAATGGTTGTATGTTTGGAATGCTATGGAAATCTGGAGCAGGTTATGTAGTAAACTGGTTTGAAATAATTGGTATGATTATAGGCACAATTATTTTTGCATTTCCAATTTTCAATGGTTTAAGCCTTAATAAATGGTGGCATACTAATGGATTTTTCAGCATAGCCAATGGTAATCCAATTAATTTTATACCAAAAGACTTGGGATCTTTTAGTGGATTTGCATTATTGATAGGATTAGTTTTCGCTATAGGTATTATATTGCCAGCCTTATGGATGAGAAAAAATAGAAAAGAATTCGAGACAGGAAAAGGAAAATTATATGAATCACCTTATTTTTTAGGGACTATATTTGGATTAATAATGCTGGCGTCATTTGTTTTTGCAGCAGGACACTTCTTTAATTATCTTGGAGTTACAACACCGGTTGGCCTATTTGCATCATATCTACTGAATCCCTTTGGCATTAATTTAGGGTCTAAAAGCGATCCAAACTGGTTTACAACTGTACCTGTTATAAGTGCATATACATTTTTTATATTAATGGTAATATTAGGAGCATTTATATACTCAGCAGCCTCGGGAAATTTTGAAGTCAAACTCCCAAGTAGGACTACAAATAGAGTTGCAGAAATAATTATTGCTCTTATAGGAGGAATAATCTTAGCCATAGGTGCTAGAATGGCACAAGGTTGTAGTGTAGGAGGATTTTGGTCAGGATTAACAGGTCTATCAATTTTCGGTTTAATATTTACAGTAGGATTTATACCTGGAACAATTGCTGGCTATTACGCATACGTTAACTTAAGCAGTTGGGCTTCATCAATAAAGAAAAACAATAATATAGTTAATAATAAAACAATCCAGCAACATAATAAAAATCATCTATATGCACTTATATTCGGTTTAATATTCGGTTTATTGCTAATCGGCATTTCACTTGAATTGCCTGGTTTGAATGCAACATCAGCTACATCAATAAAACCTGCATTACTCGTTCAATATCAAAATGTTTTGTTTGGTTGGGGTATTTTTTCAATTATAATGAGTTTTTTGATTGTATTTGTTAGAGGTTATGTAGTTAGGAGGTGATAGATTTGGTAGATATAGTAGTTGATAGTAAAGGTCTAGCTTGCCCAGGTCCTATTACTGAGCTAATAAAGGCCTATAAAAAAGCTAAAAATGGAGACAGAATAATATTGTATGCAACCGATCCAGGTGTTAAAGCTGATTCTAAAGCTTGGTGTGAAAGAACAAAAAACAAATTAGCAAACATTGAAGAAGAAAACGGAGTATTCAAAGTGACAATAGAAATAATAAACAAGAAATAATATAATTTTTTATTTTTTATTATATTTTAAAATTAAACTTTTTTTATGCCTTATAATTTTTTCTATTTATATAGAAATACATAGCATATATTAAAAATATACACATGGCATAATTTATCTTACTTTTAATCACTTCTAAATACGTAACAGACTCTTGCTGATGGACATACACAGTCACCCTTAGGTCATTAAGGCTAATTGAGGAAAACACCACTACTCCCTTATCCAACTTTCTCATATTTTTTATATTAATTAAAGATTTTAGGAATGTTTTTAATATTAGCTTGGGTATTTTAAACTTGTTAACTATATAAAAGCTTTTTTAATAAACAGAAAGATAATTAATATTAGCTTTTTAATACATATGCAAAAGAAGAAAAATATCTAGGATTCCTGGAAATATATCAGTATAAAAACGAATCAAGCTATTGTTTAATGAAATATTTTAAAAATAGAGCCAAGACCTTTGTAGATTTAATTAAATCCTCTATATAAACATATTCATCGGTGGCATGGGCTAACTCCAATAATCCTGGCCCATAATTAAATGTATCAATACCTTTGTTATATACAAATCTTATATCAAATGTTCCAGGAGATAAAATTAATGAAGGTTCTACATTATAAACCTCTTTTATCAGTTTACTGATTAAGTTAATCCCATGACTTTTCTCAAATATTATACTATCGGTAACGTAATATTGCTCGAATTCTATCTTTATACCTGGGCATTCTTTTTTACCAAAATTTATTATATCGTTTATTTCATCAATAGCTTGTTCTATTTTCTCCTCTGGTATTAATCTTCTAACATAGGAAAAACTTAAATAATCAGAAACAGTATTCATCCAATCGCCTCCATTTATAGTACCTATTAAATATGAAGGTTTCCTTGATGATTCTGGTATAATAGGATACTTTGATATAATATTAGATTTATTTGATAGAGTTTCATAAATATAATTTATCAGTTTAGCTGCACATCTTATAGTATCATTACCTTTTTGTGGAAAACCCCCATGAGATTTTATTCCAGTAAGCTTAAATGTACCCCATAATGCACCTCTATGCCCGATGCCAACATTAGTAGGATTTAAAGGCTCTGTAAAAATTAAATAGTCTAAGTTTCTGGAGCTTATGTATCCCTTTTCTACCAAGTAATAAGTCCCTGCATTTTTATTACCAACCGTTTCTTCATCAGGTACTATAAATTGCTTTACTGTTATATTTTTAATATTATATACCATTTTTAATGCTTCCAAAGCATAAATTTGTACAGCTATCCCAGATTTCATGTCTGATGAGCCCCTTCCATATATTTTGCCATCATCTATAACAGCATTATATGGATCATGAAGCCATCCTTTACCGGCAGGAACAACATCATAATGGGAATTGAAACCTATCTTTACTCCATTGTTTCCATAAGTTGCAATAATATTTGGCCTTTCTCCATTTCCATATCTGACTAATTGCTTTAGCTCTTCCTTATTAGGCTTAACGATCTCTACATTGTAACCTAATGATAATAAATAATCAGAAACGTAATCGGTAAACTTTTCATAATTTAATCCCGGAGGATTTTCTGTTGGTATATTTATAATTTTTATTAAAAAATCTATCATATCTTTTTTTATTTCATATATAGCATCATCTATATCCATTTACATTCCCCATATAGATAAAATGCTCTTAGATGCTATATTTTCAATAGCTGCTCTAACTAAATCTATATCTTCTTCTATTTCATTTGTTGTTACAGCAAAAACGACATCGCCATCTAATGACAAACTAAATGGCCTTATCCTTCTTGATAAACCTATATAAGCTGATTTAGCAAACAATTTTACTTGTTCTGAAGTGGCTTTTACATTAGTCATAACTATTGAAACAGTTGTGTTTGTATAAGATTTTTTAAGCAGTTTATTTCTTAAAATTTCGCTTGAAGGTATAATTTTATCTTTTATCTTAACTCCAGCAATTATTTCATTTTTTTCATTAATAATTTCCCCTACAGAATTAACAACACTTAATACACCTATCTCAACATTTCCTATAGATTCCTTATAAAAACCCTGGCCTGATCTCATCATATATTTTGTTCCCATTAGTTTGCCAACAGTTGCCCCCTTACCGGCCCAATGATCACCTATCTCAACATCTTCTCCCATACTTTTATAGCATTTAATCCCCCATGATTCATCTGGCAAAACATTATTGTAATAAAAATCAAATATAACAGCAGCAGGAACTATTGGTACAATCATATCATTTATTTTAAAACCTATATTATCTTTTCTTAATGATTCAACTACTCCCTCTACAGCTCTTAAACCATACATGCTTCTTCCTACTATTGCTATTGCATGAACTTCATGATTTTCCCTCCTTTCTAAACCTATAACTTCTGTATCCCTAGTCCCAGGCGATCCCCCTCCTATGAAAACACTTGCTGTATTTCCTGCTTTTGGAAAAATAACTGTTATTCCTGATAAAGCATTTTCATCTTCATACCCACAAACTTTAAAACCATTAATAATTTTCATTTTTTCCACCCATAGTTGAGAAGCCTC
>NZ_JAWDMQ010000084.1:0-4064 GCF_046536515.1 Caldisphaera sp.
TTTGAGGCTAATAGAGATACTATAGCAGTATTAAACATTGAAAAGAAAGCATACAAAAAGATGGGGGGATCTCTGACCACCCCGACTGCCCCTCAAATGACAGATGTAATCCCGAACAGATGAGGGGAACCCTCGCCCTTCAGGGCGGAGAGGAGGTCAGAGCTCAAGCACCCCTCTCAAGGTCTGCATAAATTATCAGAGCTTCCCGATAGCTAAGGGTAGCATATAGCTCATAGTTTATTAGACTTGTCATGACCAACTTCAAAATAAAAATCATATTAGAAACTTATAATCTTTTTTATTCTTAACAATATTGAGTTTAATAAACTTCCCGACCTGAAGAGCGAGACTGTAACACTTCTACGTAACTACTAGTTATTTTTAATATCTTCTAAATATTATTTTGATGTTGGTTACGTTTATATAGTATTACCGAAACATTTTTTATTGGTGACTCCCTACCTGATGACGAGCGCTGCTCACGAGGGTGGGAGTGATAAAAAGTGGATGGGAGGGTAGTGGTGTTTCCCTCGACTAGCCCCAATGAGTTAAGGGTGACTGTGTATGATCCCTTAAGAGGGGTGCCCGTGGCGGAATTAGATTAAAAGTAAGGGAAAGTTACGCCACGGGTAAACACTTCCCAACCATGGGTGGCAAAGGGCCGGTAGTTCAGTGGAAGAATGCCGCCCTCGCACGGCGGAGGTCCCGGGTTCAAATCCCGGCCGGTCCATATTAGTTGATTTAAAATTATATAATTCTTCTGATGTATCTTAACAATCTTTTAATAAATTCTATATAAGGAAATAAATGATAAGATTTAGATTTTAATGTTAATTAGTTTACTCTTCTCTGTCGGTAGAGGCATTTTTTAGTGAAGCTTAATCTATTGGTAGGTGTTATCTATTTTTCGAAAAAGCAAAGTTTAAACTTTGCTCTTACTCAGCTTAAAAGGAGACTTTGTTGCTTCTTATGATAAAACATGTCCATACAAGGGGATGTCCCATGACTTTACATATCCCCGAGTCCCTTGGATCTGAGAGAAAAGGGCAACTTCCAGTGGGGGATAGGGGTAATTGGCTGAAACTCAGCCATTGGTCTATCTGGATAAATAGAGCGGGGTAGTGAAGAAACCTCTACCAGCTAGCTATGAAGTGATGAAAATGAAGGTGATAAACCACAAACCTATGATCTACCTAAGGGAACCTCATCCTTTAGGGTTGGGAGAAGGTCATATAAAAATTTTTAAACTATTACCTATAATAAAAACATTTAACAGTATACAGGTGGTAAGGATGAGTCAAAAAGATTTCGACGTAATATTCATAGGAGGTGGTGGTGCTTCCTATCCAGGTGCTTTTGAGCTCGCTAAAGCTGGCAAGAAGGTCTTAATGGTAGATAATAAAGGTAATTTGGGAGGGGATTGCCTTTATGCAGGTTGTATACCATCTAAAACTGTAAGAACAAAGATACTGGAATTCACATCAGCAAACAAAGAAATAGATCCTGAAAAAGTTTGGAATGAAGTTGTTAAGCTTAAAGAATATGTTCAAGACATTAGATATCAACAACACATGGAAGAGATCAGAGAACATGGACCAAATCTAACATTTGTTAAAGGATGGGCAACGATACTATCCTCTAATAAAGTTAAAGTAGAGGGAGAAGAAAATTTTGAAGCAAATACAAAATATCTTGTTATAGGTACAGGAGCAGAACACATTATATTAAACATACCAGGAAAGGATATGGTAATCACTAGTGATGATCTTTTTGCTTATCAAAAAACTATGAAAAAGGTTCCAAAATCAATAGCCATAATAGGTGGGGGGTATATAGGAGTTGAAGTTGCTGATATGCTTTCAAGATTAGGAGTTGAAGTTTCTATAATAGAAATGATGGATAGGTTATTGCCAACTATGCCCCTTGATTTATCTAAGGCCGCAGAGTCTCATATGAAGGAGGCTAAAGTTAACTTATATTTAAACAGCCCAGTAGCATCGATAGAAAAGAAAGGAGACAAGAAAATAGTTAAGGCTAACAGCAAATCAGGAGTTATTGAAGTAGAAGCAGATGAAGTATTAATGGCTGTCGGCAGGAAGCCCAGGCTTAAAGGATATGGTTTAGAAAACTTGGAGAAAGATGGCTTAAAAATAGAGAGAAATGCTATTTGGGTTTCTCCATCTTTAAGGACTTCATTGTTTAACGTATTTGCTACAGGAGATGTTACAGGTAAAGCTATGTTATTCCACGCTGCAGTTAAAGAAAGTATAATAGCAGCTAAAAACATATTAATAGGGAGAGATGCTTATAGAATGAATTATCATTCAGTCCCGTTCACCGTATTTACATACCCAGAAATAGGTCTGATAGGCTATACCGAAGAAGAGCTAAAATCGCTAGGAATACCTTATGACGTTGTTGATTATAAGTTAGCAGGTGATGCGCAATCCCAAATAACTAACCACAGAGAAGGATGGATGAAAATATTTTTGGAAAAGGAAACGCTAAGAATATTAGGTGTCCAAGTATATTCTCATGATGCTGCAGAACTTATGGGAGCTTTTGCTGTTGCGTTAGAAAACGGTTTAACTGCAAAAAACCTTGCATGGGTCTGCGGACCCCATCCGCTAACATTTGAGTCTATAAATTATGCTATGAGGTCATATTTCTAAATATTTAAATTTTTTGAAGAAAACCTATATGGCAACAAATCTTTTAATTTATAAGATTTAAACTTGTTGCTTTTTAATAATAAAGAGAATGACAAACCTCGCCCCTTCTAGGGGCGGGGTAAAAGTTTTTTAAATCAAAAATACTATTTCTATTTGAGATGCTTTTAGAGCCTTCGTCTGGTCAACTCTTAAGGCATGAGGAGCAGGAGCCGATTTCTCCCGCAATACCAGATGAAGGTATCTACGAAGTTAATTATACAAATAAGAGAACAAATGTAGTACGCCTTCTTCCAAATGGTTTTCAGAAAAGGAAGCTCAGAAGGCTAGCTAATATCTCATCAAAGCTATTCAACGAGTTGAACTATGAGAGAAGGCAACAGTTCTTTCATAAAAAGAAAGTAGACTTTAAGGGGACGTGGGGCAAATACTACAAAAAATATAAGGAAGAGCTAAAAGTTAATGCTCAAGCAGTTATGCAGAAAAAACAACGAGGCATGGAGCTCTTTTTTTCTCTTCTAAAGTTGAAGAAAAAAGAAAAATTGCCAACCTTCATGAAACATGTTAGCCCACCACGTTACTGGAAGGATAGAAAAACTAAGAGGAGGAAGCTTTTACTTGTTGTTAGACAAGACAGATATGTCATGGATGAGCAAAACCACAAACTCATCCTAAAGGATTTCAACCTAGAAATAGATTTTGCTGGTAGACTAAAATGGTATGGAAAACAAGGTAGATTGGAGATATATTATGATGAGACTGAAAATGCATGGTATGCCTCAATACCTGTTGAAGTAGGTGTTGAAATAACTAAAAAGGGAAAGGAGAGCAAGTATATTATTTACGGTGAAAGGAAAAAAATTAGAGTTGAATCACCTAAAGGTAACAAAGTTGCTTCAATTGACTTAGGCATAAATAATTTAGCAAGCGTAGTATTAAACGATGGCACTTGGTTTCTTTACAAAGGTGTTAGGACTAAGGAGGACTATTTTTATTTAGAGAATAAGATATCACAAGTACAATCCTTAGCAGATAAGACGAAATACATTGGCGAATATGAAGCATATGATGAATTATTAAGAGAGAAGAGGAGACTTTTTAAGAAATTAATGAGAAGGCTTTTGCATTTATATAGGAATTTAGCATCTCACATAATGAATAAGTTACATGAATTAGGTGTTTCAACCATTTATTTAGGTTACCCATTTAACATTGCCCAGGAAAAGGGAAACAAATTTACTGTAAACATGTGGTCTTATCGTAAATTAATGATGGCAATTGAACTTAAAGCACAAGAATATGGCATTAAAGTATATGAAGTTATAGAATATAATACCTCAAAGTATTGTGCTTATTATAACTTAGAAGTTAAAAGAAATCCTAGAGGAGTCATTA
>NZ_JAWDMQ010000085.1:0-3980 GCF_046536515.1 Caldisphaera sp.
GGTGTATAGATTGCCTTTTGAATTCGAAAGATTAGATATATCTGATGTTATTCTAATAAAGCCTAAAATATTTAATGATAGTAGAGGTTACTTTATGGAAACTTTTGTTAAAAAAACATTTGAAAATTTTGGTATAGATTTTAATGTTGTGCAAGAAAACCAATCTTATTCAAGAAAAGGAGTACTAAGAGGACTTCATTATCAACTCGGTAAATATGTGCAAGCGAAAATCGTTAGAGTACTGAAAGGTGAAATATTTGATGTTGCTGTTGATTTAAGGCAAAGTTCTCCAACATTTGGGAAAAGCATTAAAGTTAATCTTTCTGAAGGAAATAAAAACATGCTCTATATACCAAGGGGGTTTGCTCATGGATTTGAGGTATTAAGTGAAGATGCTATTGTTGTCTATTTAATAGATAACGATTATGAGCCTAAAATGGAGGCAGGTATAAGATGGAATGATCCAGATTTAAATATTAATTGGCCGATAAAATCACCAATATTATCTGAAAAGGACTCTAAATGGCCTACAATTAAAGAAGCGAAAGCCAATAATTTATTAATTTAGGTGAACATAATGTCGTATAAATTTCTCATACTTGGTAGCGGTCAGTTGGGTACTGAACTAATACAGCTTGCTAAAGATGGAGCTTACACTTATCATAAACTAGACCCATTGGGAAAAGGGATTCAGCTCGATGTTACTAACTTTGATCTAGTCGAAGATCTTATAATAAAGCTCTCCCCAGATATTATAATAAATACAGTTGCTTTAACAGATGTAGATAAATGTGAAAAAGAGAGGAACTTAGCTATTAAAATTAATGCTGAAGCTGTAAAACACATTGTTAGGGCTTCTAGAGTTTCAAGTTCTTATTTAGTTCATATATCTACAGACTATGTTTTTGATGGTAGGAAAGGGTTGTATAAGGAGGATGACGAGCCAAATCCAATAAATTATTATGGACTTTCAAAGCTTTTAGGAGAAACTTATGCTCTTTCATACGACGACTCAATTATAATTAGAACTTCAGGTATTTTTAGGCATAAAGGATTTCTAGCAACTGTAGTGAAGCAACTCAAATCTGGGAAACAAGTATATGCATATAAAGGATATTATAGCCCAATATCTGCTAAGTTGCTTGCAGAATCAATAGTTAAAGTGATTGAGCTGAGAAAAACCGGTATTATAAATATAGCTGGAGAAAGAATTTCAAGATATGAAATTGCTATAAAAATTGCTAAGATGCTGAATTTAAACATAAATGATATACATGAAATTGATAAAGGGGGAGATTGGTTAGCTGCAAGACCTTTCGATTCATCTCTTGATATAAGTAAGGCAAAGGCTTTATTAGGTTTTGATTTTTATAGCATAGAAAATAATATAAGATATTTAATTGTATAGGTGATAGGTATGGAAGCAATAGTTTTGCATGGAGGTCAAGGTACAAGGCTAAGACCTTTAACCCATACTGGACCAAAACAATTAATAAAGGTAGCAGGTAAGCCTGTTTCACAGTGGGTTATTGAGCAATTAAAGAAAGCTAACATAAGTGATATAATTATGATTTTGGGCGATAACAATCCACAAAAGGTTGTTGAATATTATGGGGATGGTTCAAAATTTGAAGTAAAAATAAAATATATCTATCAAGGTAAAGCGAGAGGCTTAGCGGATGCAATTTATAGAGCAAAAAATCTGGTTGGAGAAAAGTTTTTAGTTTATTTAGGAGATAATATAGTTCCCTATAATTTATCAAAGCTAGTTGATTTTAAGGGGTCAGCATCAATATTACTTGCAAAAGTTCAAAATCCATATAGGTTTGGTGTAGCAATTATTAAAGAAGGAAAAATTGCTAAGCTTATAGAAAAGCCTAAAGAACCTATAAGCGACTATGCTCTTGTTGGTGTATATGCCTTTACAAGAGAAATATTTGATGTAATAGAGAATTTAAAGCCTAGTCCAAGAAATGAATTGGAAATAACAGATGCTATACAAGGCCTTTTAGATAGAAATAGGGAAATATATTATGATATAGTAGATGGATGGTGGAAAGATACTGGAACTCCAGAGGATATATTGGAAGCTAATATGGTTCTTCTTGACGAATTTAACCAAAGATCTATTAAGGGTATATCTAATGGATCATCAATTGATGGAAGGGTTACAGTTGAAGAAGGAGCTCAAGTTTTTAATAGTAGAGTAATAGGACCTACATTTATAGGATATAATTCTATAATAAAGGATTCATACATAGGCCCTTATACAATGATAGGGAATAGCTGTAATATAGAAAACTCTGATATAGAAAACTCTGTTATTTTGGATGGGTCTAATATAAGTGGTGTATCGTTAAGAGATTCTCTTATTGGTCAAAGCTCTAAAATATTAAGGATAAATAAAAGGCCTCTTGCTATGAGATTTATAATAGGAGAGCGCTCTTCTCTTGAGGTGTAAGTTATGGAAGATATTAAAGTAGCAATTCTTGGGGGAGCTGGTTTCATAGGATCTGCATTCGTAAGAGAGCTTAATAATAGAAATATAAAACCTCTCGTAATAGACCTTTTAACCTATGCAGGAAGACTTGAAAATCTTAAAGGAACAAAGCATGAATTTATAAAGGCTGATATAAGAGACTATAAACTTCATGATATTTTAAGAGAGTTCAAACCGGATATAGTTGTTAACTTTGCTGCAGAGAGTCATGTAGATAGATCTATATATAGGCCACAAGACTTTGTAACAACAAACGTAATGGGCACAGTAAACGTATTAGAATCATCAAGGAGGTTAGGTTTTAAGTATGTTCATATATCTACTGACGAAGTTTATGGTGAGAGGTGTGCTGATGAACTCTCTCCTTTAAACCCTTCATCGCCATATAGTGCATCTAAAGCATCAGGAGATATGTTTGTTAAAGCCTATTCAAGAACTTATGGCGTTGAAAATATAATAGTAAGGCCATCTAATAATTACGGTCCAAGACAGTTTCCTGAGAAGTTTATACCAAAAGCTATAATAAGGAGCTTAATGAACCTTCACGTTCCAGTATATGGTGATGGTAGTCAAGAAAGGGATTGGATATACGTTGAAGATACTGCTAAAATAATATGGGATCTTATTAAAAAGGCAGAATGGAAGGGTGAAGTTTATAATTTGCCCGGAGGTCAAAGGGTTACTAATTTAGAGCTTCTTAAGCTTTTGGGCCGTGTTATTGGGAAAGACATATCAATAAAATTCGTAGATGATAGACCTGGTCACGATAGGATTTATTGTATGTCAACTAAACTTAAATACGAAGTAACATCTCTAAGCGAAGGACTTAAAAAGACTTATGAATGGTATAATCAAAATAAGTGGTGGTGGGAGCCCTTATTGCAAGATAAGTTCTTTAAGGAAGATGAACCTTGGAAGGTATAATATTGTATTAATTTTAAATAAGTTAGTGGGTAGAGTTTTTGCAAAAAGGTAGTTCAGTTAATATTTATTATAATAAAAGGCTATAATGATTATAAAAGTTTTTATCCTAAAAATTTAATATAGAATTGGTGGTTTTCACGAATAAACTTACAATAGCATTGATAGACGATACCGATTTATCAAAACCAGGTAAAGGCCAACAAATAAGAACCTTTGAATTATATTCAAGAGTTTCGAAATATTTCGATATAAAGCTGTTTCTTCAAGATTTGTCTGATCCATCTATGTTGTCGTGGGCCTCTGAATTAAATGTCATTAAATCTTTACCGGGAAAATTAAGCTCATGGATAGGTAGTTTTGATTCAATACAAAAAATGATTTCTAAAATAAATGAGGCCGATATAATAATAGCTGAACATATATATGGTATAAATAGATGGGCCCCTTTAGCGGCGAAATTAAGGAATGTCCCATTTATCTATGATAGTCATGGTAATGAGATTGAAGTTTGTGGATATGATATAAAATGTTTATTATCTATAATACCTTTTGAAAG
>NZ_JAWDMQ010000086.1:0-3786 GCF_046536515.1 Caldisphaera sp.
TCTTTCTAATCTCAATCTTATTACCGTTATTCTCAACCAATGCTAAGGCTTGTTTATAAGCAGTTTCGGCATAAAAGGAGTAAGGAATGATCTTGTATAACTCCTTAACAGCATCGTTTAGGGAAACTCCTCTTAAAGCTAGGTTAATTCCAGCCTTTACAGCCTTTGAGTAAGCAATTCTAGTTACTTTACCCAACTCATCAAACTCAACCCTACCATTTATTGTTACGAATTGGAAGTTTTCAAGAGCTTCCTTAGAGCCCATTAGCTTATTCCTCATCATCTGGTAGGATGACAATTACTATCACTTCCTTGTCTAATAAGCCCTTAATCTTATCATGAACGCTCTTTGGAACGTATATTGCGTATTTAGGGTCTCCATATTTGTCATGACCCATTGATGATATTTTTGAGTGAAATGTAACTTGACCCATATGATATTACCATATGATATTAATCACGGAAAAATTTATAAACTTTTCCGTTATCATAAAATCGGAAGGTGCCACAATGAAGTCAATGAGCAGTCGCGAGGTGGAGGAAGGCACCCAATGAAACTCCCCACGTCGTGGCTGGGAGTCCATACTCCCTAACCTAGGCGTGGGGAGGAGAAGAGGAGTGATGAGGCCTTGTGATTAATAGTCATTAAAAGTAACTACTAATCACAATGAAGCCGAACTCTCGCAGATTCCATAATTATCCTTATATCTTCTTCTGGTATATTCACTCCTATTTTAAACTTCCTTATAGACCTATGATTCAATATTGTCATAATGGTTTCATTGTTCATATATCCTTACCAAAAATCTATTCTTATTTATCCTTTTAAATTTTTATACTAAATACTTATTTTAGACATTTACTTAAAAATTTATAAAAATTTAATTTATAAATTTAAAAACATAAACTATATTATTAACAAACTTTATAATAACAAAAGATTATGCTATCTAATTCCACGACTTGTATGCCCTTCTTTTTATCATAATATAAAAACTTTCAAATATAAGCAAAATTATTTTAAAAATTCCCAATATTCTTTTATGTCATGACTTTCCTTACATGAATTATTAACAGGATTCCACACCATTTCAGTTTCATAATAACTAATTAATTGTTTTATGGCCATATACATAGTTATTTGGCTTGTTTCTTTGCTTGGCCCTGAAATGTGAGGAGTTAAAAGTAGTTGAGACTTAAATTTATCATTTAAAAGAGGTGAGTCGAGCGGTAAGGGTTCATCTTCAAATACGTCCAATCCCAACATTAAGTCTTTTCTATTGTTCAATAAATAAACTATATCCTCGGTTTTTAATAATTTACCTCTTCCCAAACTAATTAGAATAGACCCTTCCTTCATTTTCATTAACAAATTCCTGTTTATTAATCCCTGAGTTTTTTCACTATAAGGTAAAGTTAAATAAATTATATCGGCCTCACTAAATATTCTATTGAGGCTTGCTGGTTCTGCTTTTAATAGAATTTCTATCTCTGGCTTCCTTTTTCTTGAATAATATAGAATTTTTCCTATTTTAAAGTTTCTTAGATATGATGCGATTAATACACCTATTCTACCCATACCAATAATTCCTATGTTTTTATCCTTAAGCAAGTTCCCAGTTAAAAAATATGGAAAACCATTCCATTCTCTATTCCATATATATCTGTCCCCTTGTATTATTCTTTTGGTCAAAGATATAGTCATTCCTATTGCATGTTCTGCAACAGAATGAGCTATTGCCTCAGGTTGATTAGCTACACAAATACCTTTGCTTTCAGCATACTCAACGTCTATATGATCATAACCACTGCTTGTCGCAATAATAACCCTAAGATTACTAGCTTTATCTATTAATTCTTTATCAAACTTAATAAATGTTAAAAGGACTGAAGTTGCATCACCTATATTTTTTTCTATCCATTCTCTATTTGCAACTCTCTCTTGAGGTATTATTGAATCTATAAAATTTGATTTCAGCATTGAGATCATATTTTCATTTAATTTAAACGTTGATAATACAACTCTATTCATATTTACCACAATAAGTTTAAATAATTTGTATCTAATTAAGTTTTTCTATAGATTTTCTTTAGAAGCTTTTTATCAAGTATAGCAGCTTGCAAAACAATAACGTTTAAGGCTATATCCAAAAATATGCTTAATATAATACCTGAAGTTTCATATGAAATTGAGGGAAACTTTGGACGGACAGCAGAACAAATTTTAGCATAATAATGAAGCTGACCTCTTCCCCGCCCTGAAGGGCGAGTTTCCTGAGGTCTTAAGGGTTACACCCCTTTTACGGGTGCTACTCTGTTATGTTCTACAATAAAAGATAGGGGTTTCTTTATTGATGATAATACTTTACCTGTTGCTTTCTTTAATATGTTTAAAGCCCCATTTAAATCGGAATGAAGTTTATGTTTTAATGGACAATTAATGACTCCTCTAGGATTTCTTTTAACTTCTAAGTTATAATAAGCACAATACTTTGAGGTATTATACTCTATAACTTCATATACTTTAATGCTATATTCTTGTGCTTTAAGTTCAATTGCATTAATTAATTTACGGTAAGACCACATGTTTACTGTAAATTTGTTGCCTTTATCTTGTGCAATGTTAAATGGGTAACCTAAATAAATGGTTGAAACACCTAGTTCATGTAACTTCTTCATTAGATGAGATGCTAAATTCCTATATAAATGAAGAAGCCTTCTCATTAATTTCTTAAAAAGTCTCCTCTTCTCTTTTAATAATTCATCATATGCTTCATATTCACCAAGGTTTTTCGTCTTATCTGCTAAGGATTGTACCTCAGATACCCTCTTTCCAAAGTAGAAGTAATCCTCCTTAGTCCTAACACCTTTGTAAAGAAACCAAGTGCTATCGTTTAATACTACGCTTGCTAAAACGTTGATTCCTAAATCTATTGAAGAGACCTTGTTACCTTTAGGTGATTCAACTTGTATTGCTTTCCTTTCACCGCGAACAATATGCTTACTCTTCTTCCCACTCTTTGCCTCTTCAACCCCAACATCAACTGGAATGGAGGCGTACCATGCATTCCTAGTATCATCGTAGTATATCTCCAATCTACCTTGTTTTCCGTACCACTTCAGCCTGCCAACATATTCAACTTCAAGGCCGAAGTCCTTGAGGATTAGTTTGTAGTTTTGCTCATCTACAACATATCTATCTTGTCTAACAACAAGTAAAAGCTTCCTCCTTTTTGTTTCTCTATCCTTCTAGTAACGTGGCGGGCTAACATGCTTCATGCGATGCGGAAGTTTTCCTTCCTTCTTCAGCTTTAGAAGGGAGAAGAAGGAGTTCCATGCCTCGTTGTTCTTATTGAGAATTTGTTGCGCATTAACCCCGAGTACGCCCTTATACTTTTCATAATACTTGTTCCACGTTGTATTGAAGTCCACTTTCTTTTCATGAAAGAATTGTTGCCTCCTCTCATAGTTTAACTCATTGAAGAGTTTTGCTGATATATTAGATAGCCTTCTGAGCTTCCTTTCCTGAAAACCATTTGGAAGAAGACGCACGACGTTTGTTCTCTTATTTTTATAATTAACTTCGTAGATGCCTTCCTCTGGTATTGCGGGAGAAATCGGCTCCCGCTCCTCATGCTTTAAGAGTTGACCAGAGGGGGGCATGCTGGGCTGAATCCCTTCTCATGTTAATAGAAATCTTTTTTTACCTATTTATTATCAACTAATATTGTAGAGAGATTGTTGAGACATAAGGAGGGACAAAGATTGTTCATCAACCCGATGGGG
>NZ_JAWDMQ010000087.1:0-3639 GCF_046536515.1 Caldisphaera sp.
ACTAATCCATTGCTCATAACAACTCTATGGCAAGGAACTACAATAGGATTCTTGTTATTCTTTAATAAATATGCTACTTTCCTATGATGAATACCGAGGAATTTTCCTAACGCCTTATATGTTGTCACATATCCCATAGGTATTAGCTGTAAAATATCATATATTATGTCATCATACATTTTTCCCACAAAATAATTTTTAGAAATTAAGACTTAAATACAAAACGACCGGCATAAACTCTATATGTATGAATAGTTCTTAAAATTCCGCATTTTAATACAAGAAGTTTAAAATTATCAATTAAAATTTGTATTGTACTTAGGAGCAGCTGTTCAAATACCATTGTTGATATAGAATTAGAAAAACATATCAAATATTTCCCAAATAATAAGCCAAATATTTTAAATTATATGCCTGGCCCCAGCTTGAAGCGCCTGCGAGCCCTTTCGGAACTCACTGGCAGCTTCAACGCGGCCGGCTTAACTTCCGGGTTCGATACGAGTCCGGGTGTTGCCCAGCAGCTATGGCCGGGCCAGGCAATAATCTAGTATCTTTGTTTACAAATATAAACTTTGTGGTTTTAAAGTTTTAAGCTAAAAAATAAAAATAAATAAGATGGGGGAAAGAATGGGTTATTGTGAGCTAAAAGCAAAAAAGGGTCTAATAAGGGTATCTTCAGAGCAACATAATGGCAAAATAAAGAGTATATCAATAACTGGAGATTTTATGATTTTTCCTGAGGATGTTATTTGGGAGCTTGAGAGAGAATTATTGGAGACAGATGCAAATGAAAAGTCAATAAATGAAATAGTTACAAAACATTTATCTAATGCTAAACTTATGGGCTCAACAATCAATGATTTCGTAGAGGTAATAATTTGTTCATTAAAAGGTGATTAGAATGAGTAAATTAAGGGTTATAATGTTTGAAACACCTCACGATGGTTATTTTAACATAGCGTTTGAAGAAGCTTTAGCGAGGGCTAGGGGATGTAATTTAATAGATGACACTTTGAGATTCTTCAGAAATAAAAATGCAGTGATAATTGGATATTTCCAAAAAGCTGAAGAAGAAGTTAATTTAGATTATTTGAGGAAAATTGATGCTCAGCTTATTAGAAGGCCAACAGGAGGGGGGGCAGTTTATCATGATTTAGGAAACTTGAATTACTCCATAGCTGTCTCGTACGATAGATCAAAACATGCAAGTCCAGTAGATTATATATTCAGTGAATTAATTAAAGGTCCTATTAATGCATTAAATTCTTTAGGCTTTGATTCAAAATTAGAGAACATTAATGACATAGTTGTAAATAACAGAAAAGTAAGCGGGACCGCAGCAAGCACTTCTTGGAATGCATTGTTTTTCCATGGAGCCATGCTTTTAAATACTGATATGGAAAAGCTCTCTTCTGTTTTGAAGGTATCTCAGAAAAAGCTTATAGATAAGGGTGTCAGCAGTGTTAAATATAGAGTAACTAATTTATTTGAAATTAATAATAATATAGGCGTGGAAAATATAATAGAGGCATTTGTCAACTCATACAAGAAACTGCTAGGTTATGAGGAAATTTATTATTCTATACCAAGTAAAAAAGAAATAGAGATTGCAAACTTGTTATATGATGAAAAATACAAAAAGGAAGAATGGAATTTTAATAGAGTTAGTCATTCAAAGTTCAAAAACTTAGATGAACAAATAAATTATATATGTAATAATAAGAGGTAGTCATTTTGGTAGATGGGATTGCTTTATCGTTTAATAAAGAAAATAATAAAGTTGTTGTAAATCTAGCTAATGGAAAATCAATTGAATACGTAAATGCACAAGTAGAAATTAAACATAAAAGGATAAATGTTTTTAAACCAATATTATCCATTATATTTTTCTCATTATTGTCCATCTCTATTATATATTATCTGCCCCCTTGGAAATTTTATGGTTTAAATGCAGGATTGCAATTTGCACTATCTTTATCCCTTTTTGCTATACTGATGGCCTCTTTATACTCTATCTACATTTCAGTAGACTCTCTTAAAAAATTCAATATATTGGTAATAAAATTGGAGGAAGGGAGAGTAGTAGAATATATTTTATTAGCTAAAGATGGAGTTCTAAAAAATAAAGGCTTATAGATGAGGATAATATATCGAGGGCAGAGCCAGGGCTTATATTTTTACCCCAAATATCTCTTAGGAAATTAATCGCATATTCAATACCATATTTCTTAGATATGTATAAGCCTATTGTGGCATCATCAATCATCTTTTTGTAAAACTTAAAACCGTTCCTTTTTGCGGTTAATGTATCCCCATATCTTGAAATTATGTATAATAACCCATTTAGGAAAGCCTCATTTAAATTGTCAAATTTTTTAAAATATTGTACAGTTTCTAATGATATAGGATATCCATTAATTATTTCACCGTTAACCAAATCCCAACTGTAAGCTCTTAAAACTTCATATAAATCTTTAGGATATGAAGAAAAAACATCAGGCATTAAACCTTCATATTTTCCTAGATATGAAGGTGAAAGCATTTTTAGAATTTCATAATATAATATTCCTTCTTCTTTTCCAGTCTCTTCAATAATATATTTAGAGGAATTTATTGCTACATCTTTAATGTTTGTTGATTGTAAAATGCCTATAGATAAAGGTATGTGAAGTAGAAATTCTCCGAATGCTATGTTTCTCCTATCAAACTTTAATAAATAATTTTTATATTCTTTTAATGCCTTTGCAATAACATTTTTTTCATTTCTCTGGAATCTTTCACATGTATTATGCATTATTTTAGCCGTTAATGAAGCGTGAATTAAAAAGTCAAAATAGCTTTTATCGTCTTGATTGAAAGGAGTAACTCCACCTGGTTTTGGATGGAGGCTAGGTTCTATATATAATCCCATTGATAAAATCGGTATTAGTCTACAGCTCAATTTTATTACCTTAAATAATTTAAGAAGTCATCCAAGGTTTCAGATTTTATTAGGCTTTTAATAATTATGTTTTGAGATTTAATAATTTTTTTGAGCCTGTAAAGACTTTCTAGAAATAATTCTTGCGGCATAGAATCCGGGCCGCAACGTCTTTTGCTGTAAAATAGATCCAATGCCTGATTTAAATGAAAATCCTTGTATAATATTAAATATGAGACTACAACCGTTCCAGTCCTTCCACAGCCTGCATGACAATGCACATAAATTTTTTTATTTAATTTTAAATTATTTTCTATTATTTCTAAAGCTTTTCCTATATTTTTAATTGGTTCAACATTAAAGTCCTCTATTGGTAATACTATCCTATTGCTATCCCCCTTAACTGTACAAGCCGGATCTAAAGTAATTATTGTATCAGGACTTATATTATGCCTTTTTAAGTCCACGCAGCCTGGGCCAGCATACAAGTTATTGATTATTTCTGCTGGGACTCCTACCATTTTGTTCACCTATTATTTCCTTTGCTTTTTTAAATACATCTATCTATCCCACTTCATTATATCCGTGTTTGTATCTCTAGCGCTAGGGTGATAGCTATTAATATTTTGTTGTCGGGAAGCTTATAAATAGCTAGGTATTTAAATTCATATTTGACATTGTAAATGCTTAAAATTTTATCAAAAGCTATCTTCTTTAAG
>NZ_JAWDMQ010000088.1:0-3638 GCF_046536515.1 Caldisphaera sp.
ATAAAGTCCTAGGGGGATGTTCACCATCTAATAAAAACTTAAAATGACTTAGAGCATCTTTATATTTTTCAGCTTCGGGATGTTCGATAAGCATTCTTAAGAATGTAGGTACCCCAGCTGCAAAGGTAACCTTTTCTTTTTTAATAAGATCTAACATTACAGTAGCATCGGGCCTACCTGGCAAAACATGCTTCATGCCAATTAATGTTCCAAGATAAGGCATCATCCAACCTAAGCCATGGAAGAATGGTGGAATATGCATTAAAACATCATTTGATGATATCCTTACAGGAGATTGATATGCTGTTACAACTATCCCACTTATAATAGATTGCAATATTATTTGCCTATGAGTAAAATGAAGTGCTTTTGGTAGCCCAGTAGTTCCTGATGTAAAATAAATAGCGGCATCAGTATTTTCGGAAATATTTGAAGGTTCAAATTTTATATCGCCCATTTTTATTACATCTTCTATATGAGTTATCGGTTTAAGAGAAGTTGATGGCAATCCTCCATCATCGTTTGTTATTATCCATTGTTTTATAAATGGAAAAGATGGAGCTAATTTTTCAGCTAAAGGCAAGAACTCATCTCTTATTATAATGGCATCATCTTTAACATAGTTTATTGTATAGGCTATTTCTTGAGGTGATAATCTAAGGTTTATTGTATGCAATGCTCCTCCGGTTAATGGGACTGCAAATAAAGATTCTAAAAAATAATTTGTATTCCAATCAATTATTCCTATTTTTGATCCATTTTTATAACCTAATCCTTGCAATCCACTAGCTAACATCTTTATTCTTTTATAAAATTCAATATAATTATATCTTTTTATGTTTCGATAAACTATTTCTTTTTCAGATGATCTAACCAGAGATGAAACAAAGAGTTTATCTAAGGTTAATTCATATTTTTCTGGTTTTCCCATTTTTTCACCATTTTGTATTTAATAAGTATACGCAGATTTATTTGAAAATAATTATCGATTAGGATAAACGCTTATTAGATTTTTTGATTGCTTTAATTGAAAGCTTATGGTAAAGAAGCATATAGATAAATTAGAATAGAAAGAATTAACAGAAAAATACTATGTTTTGATAAAGCGAACGACAAACCCCTTCTAGGGGCGGGGTAAAGTTTTTTAAGTTTAGAAACCTATTAAAAATTGAGACAGCTGCTAAAGGGGTATGCGTCACTGAAACATGAGTATGCATCTACCCCAACTATCAAGTGTAATAAAATAGAACTCCAAGCCGATCAACTGTTAAAATATGAGGAGCGGGAGCCGATTTCTCCAGCAATATCGGCTTAGGGGATAATAGAGTAGCACCCGTAAAAGGGGTGTAACCCTCTAGACCTCAGGGAATTCCCGCCCTTCAGGGCGAGGAAGAGGTCAGAAAATCCATTACTTTAATGCATTAACTTCCCATCATTTATTATTTTTAAAGCAACGCCATATACTTTAATTTTTTAATAAATAATAAAAAATTATATATTTTTTATTCTATATTTAAAAATTTATCAGCTTTAATACACTATTTGCTATTTTGTAATCTTCCTCTGGGGTATTACCTGCAATACCTATTGCACCTATAACATCACCAACGTAAACCCCTCCTTGAGTCGTATTGAACCTTTCGTTAGAACCTTCACCATTTGGGGATTCTAACATTGATCCCACTAAGTCTACGACTTTATGCGAATCTACTTTAAATGCACTTGATGTCCATGCTCTACTTCTTGATATCCCAACAAAGCCATAGGGGGTTCCATCCATCCTATAAATCAAAAGAGGCCATCCATTTATATCAGTAATTGTTATTGCAACAGGCCTTATTTTATTTTTATTAACATAATTTATCGTGTTATCCGCGATAGTTTTTGCTAACTCAAGCCCTTTCTCAACTTTTACTTCAAATTCCTCCTCTCTATATGCTCCAGACAAACCGGCCTGAGCAATTTTTTCATCTCCTTCTACTGATTCTCCACTATGACCAATGCCACCAACAACTTCTCCTTGAATTATTAATGGTACTGCCCCAGGAATTAAAGTCATCCTCCCATTATACTTAACATTAAGTCTCCAAACTTCTCCTCTTGTTATAACTTGATCTAATACTTTAGCAGAAAGTCTCATTACTGAAGCTGTCCATGCCTTATCTATTGCTAAATCAATAGTAGCTGGTAATCCGCTATCTCTTCTTTCTACAGCTATTACATGGCCTCCAGAATCGGTAACTGCATAAGTTCCTGGTAACATATAGTTATCGATTGAAAATCTAATCATTGCTTTAATTATTTTTCTAGCTAAATCTAAATTTAAACTCATGATTCCACCTTCTTTCTAATACTAGGATTATAATTTGATTTTTCTTTTAATATTAAGCCAGATTTAGTTAAGATTTCAACTACTTTTTTACCCAACATGGGAGAAGCAGAAACACCTGCTGGTCCTAAAACTATGTTAATCCAATTTGGAACGAATTCATGATTAGCGATAACAAAATCATGCCAACCTGTATCAGGATTTGTCATTGCCATAAATCCTACAAAAGATTTTGTTATATGGTTTTCAAACCTTAGTGCAGGATATAAAGTCTTTGCCACATTAATTGCATGATTTACTGCATAATCTTTAACCTCTTTATCAGATCTGAAAGACATCACTAAATGTATCCCAGCCTTTAGTTTGTTATCAACTGTAGGTGAAACAACTTGCAAATGCGGGCTTCCTCTAGGTAAAATTGTTGTTTCATGATTAATTAATTTTCCCAATTCTTCATCAAATTCTACAAGCGTACCTTTTAAAGGAACATAAGAAAAATCTCTTGCTTTTACAATTTCAGCTACTCTATCAGCTTCTATTCCAGAAGCATTTATAACAATATTTGATTTTATTAAAGCATTATCTGTATGTAATTCAAATTTATTTTCTTCTCTTTTTATACTTTTTATTTTAGTATTAAAAAGGAAATCAACACCATTAGCTTTAGCATTTTCTGCATAAGCTTTCGCAACTTCTGGTGGATCAACAGTTGCTAAATTTGGATCATAAAGAGCTCCTAAAAAATTATCTGAAATTTCTGGTTCTAAGTTTTTCAATTCTTTTTTATCAACAAATTTTAGAGGCGAAAAAGAACCCTCTGGAATTAATAGAGGCGATTTCGGATCTAAAGTAGATTTAAAAGCTCTTGAAACCATTTTCTGAAATTTCTTATAATCTGAATTATCTCTTATTAGCCAAAGACCTCCAATTCTTCTAAATTTAAAGTTAAGTTCTTCCGAAAGCTTTGGCCATAATGGTATGCTCTTAATGTTTAATTCTGCATGCAAAGTCCCAGGTCTAAAAGTTAAGGAATCACCCCCTTGGCATACTAATGAATGATTTGTCGAAGTTCCTTCTAGACCAACCCCATGTTTTTGTTCAATAACAGTTATTGATATATCATATTTTGATAGCTCTCTTGCAATTGACGTGCCTGCAATTCCTCCACCAATTATAGCAATATCTGTATTTATAATTTCCTGCAAATTTGCCACACCGTCTTATATTATTCATCCAAAGTATTAACATTTTTAATATAATTCTATACATTATTGCATCCATATAATTTTTTAATAATTTATTATTTAGA
>NZ_JAWDMQ010000089.1:0-3287 GCF_046536515.1 Caldisphaera sp.
CCGTTGGGGTCGAAGGAGTCCCATGACCCACCTACCACAAGTGGGTGGTTGAGGGCTAAGTCCCTACACTTGATCATGATTGAAGATAAAATGATTGAAATGAAAGTGTAGGAACAAACGGAATGAACGAATGAATCCCAGTCCAAAGGAAACATGAAAGAGTGCTCTCCGGATTAGATACGGGTTCGAAGATCTAGCCTTAATTTAAAGCTGAGCAAGTAAAGTAAAAATTAAGTCAGTTAACAAGAGGTGTGGTGTAGAGTTTGGATTTGCTATATCTGATAATATTAACTATAACATTGAGTGTATCAGGGGCATTTTCTCCTGGTCCATTAACTTTTTCAGCAATAGTCGAGGGTTCGAAAGGGTCATGGTTTAGCGGTTTTAAAGAAGCGCTTGGCCATCTGCTTTTTGAGCTACCATTTGTTGTAGCATTAGCAATATTATTGCAGCAAATAAGGGCTTTATTAAATGATGCTATTGTTAAATATGTTTTGAGTTTTATACTAATATCCTTTATAGTTTATTTTTCTTTTATTGTAATAAAAGATGGATGCTTTAGGTTAAAAGATAACGGTTTTGTATCTGACCAAAGCATATCAAACAGTTTTAAAATTGTAAATAAACCAATTATTACAGGTTTCTTATTAACTGCATCTAATCCTCTATTTTTATCATGGTGGGCTACGGTAGGTTTAATTTTAATTTTATCGGCAACATCAATAGGTTTTATCTTTGGCATATCTGTAATGTATGCAAGCCATGTATGGATGGATTTTGTATGGCTGGGTACAATGGGGATTATTGGAAAAACCGGTAGAAAATTTTTAAGCAACAAACACTTTGGCATTTTCTTGATTATAATGGCATTAATTATGCTTTACTTTGGCATAATGGCTTCTATGCAATTGATTTATTATAAATAGGATCAGTATTTTTAAAATTATTAATTGCGAAAGGTATATGTCAGATGGTATTAATTTGAAATTGATAAAAACTATTTTTTAATTTTTAAAATTTTTTAAAAATTAAATTTGCTTATTAAAGTAATATCGATTCAAGATATTAGTATCTGATTTCCTCCCAGCCCTGAAGGGTTCCCTAAGATCTTAAGGATTACAACCTTTATGAGTGCTACTCTGTTATAAAAAAGATTTAATTTAAAATTTTATTTCGCCCCTAGAAGGCGCGAGGTTTGTCGTTCTCTTTATTACCATAAATAGCTCTTAATACCTCATAAAACTCTTCATGAATAGAAGGAGGTTAAACCAATTAAATATGACTTTGTATTTAAATTTTTTAAAAACTTTATATAGAATTAATAATTTGCTATATTTAAATATAATTCATACAAACAAGAAAATAGGGAGAGATTATGGGTTTAATGAGTTCTCAAGATTATGTAAATAGTTTGAAAGATGGCAGAGAAATTTATTATAGAGGTACAAAAGTTTATGATGTTACACAACATGAAGTTTTAAGAAGTGCTGTAAATCATGCCTCCCTTATATATAAATTGCAGGAAAATGAGAAAACTAGAGATTTATTTGTTTACAAAGACGATAATTTTGGCTATTCCAGCAAATTTTATAAAATACCAAGAAATGGAAATGATTTAATGGAAAGGTTTAACTTAATTTATGAAACATCAAAAATGGGGAGAGGAAGTTTTGATGTGATAAAAGGTATTGGATCTGATGCTATTTTTGCTCTCATGATTATAACAAAGAAAATTGATTCGTATTTAAAAACTCGCTATTATGAAAATATAATGAAATTTTACGAATATGTTATAAAAAACGATTTGGGATTAGCTGTTGCACAAACAGATGTAAAGGGTGACAGAGATTTAAGGCCTTTTGAGCAGGAGGATAAAGATCTATATTTAAGGATAGTAGATAAAAATAAAGATGGCATTATAGTTAGAGGAGCTAAGTCCCATATAACCCAAGCACCTGTAGCTAATGAAATTATTGTTTTGCCAACAAGAAACATGAGCGAAAAAGATAAAGACTATGCAGTTTCTTTTTCAATACCCCCAAATACTAAAGGGTTAAAAATGATTTCAAAACCTTTAAAAGCCGTTGAAACATCTTTAAACGATCCATGGTTTGTATTAGGTAAAGAAAACATGGAAACGCAATCACTAATAATATTTGATGATGTATTCGTACCATGGGAAAGAGTTTTTCTGGCCGGAGAATACCAATTTGCAGGGCCTTTGGCTGTAATGTTTCCTACATTTCACAGATTTACTGCGATATCCTATAGGGCTGTAATAGGGGATTTGTTAATAGGTTTAGGAAAACTCCTAGCTGAATTAAATGGTATTGATGATAAATCTCATATAAGGAGAGATATCGTTGATATGATAAAATACAAGGAAATATTAAGGGAATCTGCCTTAGCAGCTTCCTTATATGCTGAAATTGATGAAGACACAAAGATTGCAGTTCCTAATAGGGTATTTACTAATATAGGTAAACTTATTTCAAATGAAACTTATCTTAATGTAGTTAAGGATTTAGTTGAAATAGCTGGAGGACTTGCAGATACTTTACCATCAACCCAGGATTTTTATAACGAAGAAGAGGCAAGATATTTGAAAAAATACCTAGTTGGAAAGAAAGGAACAGATCCATTAACTAGGTCTAAAATATTATCATTAACTAGAGAACTGTTATCTAGCCTAGGGGCGTTCTTCACTACAATAATGATACATGCAGAAGGCTCCATAGAGGCTAGTGTTATAGAATTATACAGATCTTACAATTATGATGAAAGCAAAAAACTTGCATATTATGCATCTGGAATAAGCGATGAAATGCCATAATCAACTAAAAACATTTTATATAACAAAATCCATGAATAATTAGAAAATTATTAGAATGCTATGTATAATAATAGGTAAAAAGTTATAATCTTTTAATTTTTCTATACATAAACTAAATTCTGTTTAAATGAGTTTAATTGTTAATGATATTGTTAACCCCCCGGTTAACAATGATCAATTTTGTTTCATATAAAAAGTATCATTTTCTTATAAAAGATGCATAATAAAAAAGAAATAACAAACCTTGTCTTTTAAAACAAGTGAAAAAACTTTACTTTTTTTGAAAAATAAATAACCTACAAATTGAATAAGCTTCATTAAAACATAAGATAAGCCCCTGATAAAGAAACGACAAGCCCCTTCTAGGGGCGGGGTAAAGTTTTTTAAATCAAAAATACTATTTTTATATGAGATGACTTTAGATGCCTTTATCTGGTCAACTCTTAAAACATGA
>NZ_JAWDMQ010000090.1:0-3281 GCF_046536515.1 Caldisphaera sp.
ATTAATTGAAGGAAAAATAAAAGATGAAATCAAAACTAGAACTGTTGAATGGTATAAGCAACTTATATATATGAATGATCTAATAAATAAGATTAAAATAAGAGATATGATATTATAAAAAATCTCTTTTATTCATATTTAAATATATTAAATTAATCTTATAGGATTTAGATATAGTTATTGGACTTTCAATGAGATATTATGATTATATTTTCTTTGCATTTTTATTTTTATGCTTAAGAGCACATATTCCTATGAGAAATTCACTAAGCTTTAAGATTTAACAAGGGAATTTTTATTTTTATATATTGAAATAGATACTATATTTAAAATATAATTAAAAGTTATTTTAAATTATTTAAATATTAATTTTTACTTTGTTATCAACAATCACATTAAATATTTTAGTATTAGAAATATTTTCATCTTTTTATATTGTTTAGTTATATCTTAAATTTTTAATAATGCAACCATTATTCAGTATATTACTATAAAGTATAAATTAAAACTCACCAATGATAAGCAAGGTTAAGTTTTCTTTAGTTGATGATATGAAAAAGAAATATCATTAGCTTATGGATCTTTAAACATAAGCAGCGATATGACTAAAAAGGGTATAGTAATAAACCTTGAAGGAGTTATTGAATACGTTTCGTCATTTAATGATAGATAAGGAAAATCTGTATCTTATATATTTTATGCCATTTATAAATTATAGTATTTATATGATCACCTAGCAAAGTCTAAAGGATTTAATATAATAGGTGCAAATAAAAAAGATAAATTCCAAACAATAAGAATTAAAATACCAGACAGCATAGGAAAACTATAAACTTTTTTTATTTTCTAATTAAGTTTATAATAGGGAGAGAGAATTGCCTTTTGAATTTAAAAAGCTGGAAATACCTGAAGTTATTTTAATTCAACCAAAAGTGTTTGAAGATAATAGAGGATATTTTATGGAAACTTTCTCTATAACTCAATTCTTAGATAATAATATAAAGTTTGATGTAATTCAAGAAAATCAATCTTATTCTAAAAAAAGTGTTATAAGAGGTCTTCATTATCAAAGAAATCCTTTTTCTCAAGCAAAATTAGTTAGAGTTATAAAAGGTGAAATCTTTGATGTAGCTGTAGATCTTAGATATAGTTCTCCAACATTTGGGAAATTTATATCGGTTAAATTATCTGAGTATAATAAAAGTGTACTTTATATTCCGAGAGGATTTGCTCATGGATTCCAAGTATTAAGTGATGACGCAATAGTGGTTTATTTGGTTGATAATTATTATTCACCCAAAGATGAATCAGGAATAATTTGGAATGACCCAGATATTAAAATAGAGTGGCCGATCAAAAATCCTATATTATCTGAAAAGGATTCTCATTGGCCTACATTAAAAGATGCTATTTCAAAAAATTTAATTTTTAGGTGATATTTAATGAAGGTTAAATATTTAATACTAGGTTCTGGCCAACTAGGTCAGGAACTAATTAATTTATTAAATAATGAAAATATGGCATATACATACCATAAATCAGATCCTTTCAATAAAGGAATTGCCCTAGATGTAACTAATTTTGATTTATTAGAAGATATTATAATTAAAACAATGCCAGACGTTATAATAAATACGGTTGCTATTACTGATGTGGATGGTTGCGAAATAAATAAAAAACCTGCATTAAAAGTTAATGCGGAGGCAGTCAAGCATATAGTTAGAGCATCAAGAGTTATAGGATCTTATTTGATTCATATAAGTACTGATTACGTTTTTGATGGAACAAAAGGCTTTTATAAAGAAATTGATGAGCCAAATCCAATAAACTATTATGGATTGACGAAACTCTTAGGAGAGAGTTATGCATTGTCTTATGATGATTCTTTAGTTGTTAGAACATCTGGTGTTTTCAGCTATAAGGGTTTTATTCCTTTTGCTATTTCTAGACTAAAAGAAGGTAAAGAAATAAATGCATTTAAAGGTTTTTACAGCCCTATATCAGCGAAAAAGTTAGCACAAGCAATATTAGAATTATCAGAAAAAAGGAAATCAGGAATAATAAACGTAGCGGGAGAAAGGATTTCAAGGGTTGAGCTTGTAAAAAGGATTGCCGATATTTTAAATATAAAAAATCCTATTATTAATGAAGTGGATAATGTTGATTCATGGGTTGCCAAGAGACCTTACGATTCTTCTCTTAATTTAGAAAAAGCCAAAAATTTATTGAGTTTTGATTTTTACAGTATAAATGAAAACATAAAAACGGTAGTTAGGTGATCCTAATGCAGGCAGTTGTTTTACATGGGGGGCAAGGTACTCGATTAAGACCTTTAACTCATACAGGTCCAAAGCAGTTAATAAAAGTTGCTGGAAAACCTGTTTCCCAATGGGTATTAGAGCAAATAAGGGATTCTGGTATTAATGATGTTATTATAATCTTAGGAGATAATAATCCTCAAAGGGTTATAGAGTATTATGGGGATGGTAAATCGTTTAATCTTAATATAAAATATGTTTATCAAGGAAAGGCTAGGGGGATTGCCGATGCAATTTACAAAGTAAAAAACATTGTAGATGAAAGGTTTATTGTTTATTTAGGCGATAATATTGTTCCGTATGATTTAAAGGAAATAATAAATTTTAAAAAGGATGCATCAATTCTTTTGGCAAAAGTTCCAGAACCCCAAAGATTTGGGGTTGCTGTAGTTAAGGATAACAAGGTTATTAAAGTTGTAGAAAAACCCAAAGAAAAAATAAGCGAATTGGCTTTAATTGGTGTTTACGGTTTTACAAATGAGATTTTTGATATTATAGAAAATTTAAGGCCGAGCTGGAGAGGTGAGTTGGAAATAACAGATGCCATACAAGAATTAATAAATAATGGAAAAGAAATTGAATATAGAATAGTAGATGGGTGGTGGAAAGATACAGGTATGCCTGAAGATATATTGGAGGCAAATATGATATTGTTGGATAGGCATACAAATAGAGAATTAAAAGGACAACTTGTTAATTCTAAGATAGAAGGGAGAGTATTTATTGATATTAATTCAAAGGTTGAAAACAGCAGAATAATCGGTCCTGCATATATAGGTAAAGGCTCTATTTTATCAAACTCTTATATAGGGCCATATACTATGGTAGGGGATAATTGCAAGGTATTTGATTCTGAAATTGAAAACAGCGTTATTCTTGATGGTGCTTCAGTAAAAGGAGTATTTATTAGAGATTCACTTATAGGTCAAAACGCCATAGTAGAGAAAGTTAATGATAAGTCCA
>NZ_JAWDMQ010000091.1:0-3250 GCF_046536515.1 Caldisphaera sp.
ATCGCTTACTCTATCTACACTTGTATTAAGTCTATGAATTCTCCTTAGAGTTAATTTTCTATTATCAAAAACAAAATTTCCATTGCGGCAATAAGCCAAGTAAAATAATAAAACATCTACTGAAGCAAAAATATTTCCAATTTTATCTAATATACTTTTATAAAAGATCTCTTTCTTAACAGTTATAGCGGAAGTATTTATAGGAGGGTGAAAATTTTTCATGTCAGTTATTTTAGTTTTGACGATTTGCCCTTTATTGTTTAAGATTATTTTATTTACCAAATATAAACTAGGCGGTAGCCTTATTATAAAGCTTTTTTCATTTCCATATTCTGAAGTAAGAGGTCTCCCGCTTTCATCTATATATATTTGTTTGTTATGGAAGTATATTAATTCTGGAACCGATTTGAATGTCTTATATATTTTCTCCAGCCTGTCTTCTCTATACAAATCGTCATCATCTAAAAAGGTTATTATATTTCCCTTTGATTCCTCAAGACCTATTGCTATCATGCCCCCTTGAGGTATTACATTAGTTACCATGTCTTTCCATCCATTTTTCCTTATTATGTCATCACTTATTTGATCTTCAAAGTTCTTTACAACAATTACCTCAAACTTATCCTTTGGAAGAGTTTGGGATTCTAGGCTTTTTAGAGCATAAGGAAGAAACTTCTTTCTATTATGAGCAGTAATAATAACTGAGATAAAAGGCACAAAAAGATAAGAAAAAAGAAGAATAAAATGTTAACGTCTTTGTTTTCAAGGTATTATAGGAGTTTGATTTTACATTGGCATTCTAATGTAAAATAATTATGTATAACTAATATTGTACTACTTAACTATACGGCTATAATTTTTTTAGATAATTAGCATTTTAATATTCTATAATTATATTTTAGTGAGGGATCAAGTTGCTTAGTGAAAACTGAATAGTTACCGCAATCATATTCAATTAGTTTCAGGAAATTATTTAGTAAAATCTTTCTTACTTTATTATAATCAATTATATTCGATCGCCTTTCTACTATTAGCGGATAAATGAATTCGTTATCTATTCCGTATTTTTGAGGGTCATCAATGTTATAAAAGAAGTTCCTTAGTGTAAAATTCCAATTATTTAGCTCTTTTGAGTTCCTATAAATTCCTTCTACCTTTGCTACTAAATAGGCTAACGGTTTAGCTAGCTCTTCTACTAAAGTCTGTTGTCTTTTTCTCATTAATTCGATAAAACTGTAACCAGTTCCCCTAATATTGTCAATTTTCCATCTTAGTTCTCTTTTTAAATACTCTCTCCAATTTTTAGCATATCTCTTTTCTCTATGATCATTATATACAAAGTTTTTTCCTATAATTATTGGGAGTCCGTACTGAATTTTCATTCTAGAAAAGAATTCCCAATCTTCACTTGAGTTCAAATCCTTCCAATTTCCTCTACTTAGGATTTCTTCTTTAATTCCAATGAACGTATTTGCTTCATGAAGTATTAATGCGTTTTTAATTCCAGATTTTACAATTTTCTTGAAAGCTGGAGTATAAGTTACGTCAAGATCTATATATGCTGTTATTGAATTGTCTGGACAATGTTGTAATGCAAACCCTCTTCCTATACCTCTTGAAGAATTGGGTAACTTATAGACCTTCATATTGAATTCCTTTGAAAGTTCTATTAACCTTTCATAGGTTCCATCATTTGATCCTCCATCAACTACCACTATTTCAGCATCAGATCTGTAAACACTTTTTAAACTCTTTTCTATGGTATTTAATGAATTAAGAACTGTGCCGTATAAGCAAATGGATTGCGTTTTTATATCACCTCTATTTAATTTTTTTAGCAAAAATATAAGCTTTTTAGATGATTTAATCGATTGAAATATAATTAAATTTATTGTGTTTATAATAAACAAAGAATTTGTAAATATGTAAAGTAGTAATATAAATTAAATGCGATATAAAAATTATACATTAAGATAGCCTATTCAAGTTAATGTTTAAACCCATTAAAAGAATTAATTCTTTCTAAATTGATTGTATTTCAAGGTTAAATTACTTAAAATCTAGGCTTATAACTTAAAATGAATTTTAATTTTCATTTACAATTTACGCTTTATTTAAATTTCCAATAGTGAATGATGCAAATTTGCTTATTCTTTAGATAAAAGCTTTCTTAATAATAGTTTAAAATACTTTTAGCATAAAATATAACTAGGTACAAAGTTAATGATGCAAAAAAATAATTTAATTTCAGTCATAGTGACAGCTTATAATAGAAAGAAGTTTCTTCCTTATGCTCTAAAAAGCCTAGAATCCCAAACTCTTCCAAAGGATAAGTTTGAGGTAATTGTTGTAAAGAACTTTGAAGATCAAATAAGTGATGACATAATAAGGAAAAATGGATGGAAAGACATGGTAACTAATGTAATACCTCAAGGGGGCATGATAGCAATAGGTCTTGAGGAATCAAAGGGAAATATAATAACCTTTTTAGATGATGACGATTTGTATAGAGAAGACAGGCTGGAGAAAATATATAAGACATTCAAATCGGTTCCAGAATTAATATACTTCCATAACAAACAAATATATATAGATGAAAGCGGGAGACCTCTTAATCTAGAATATGGAAAAAGCTTTACAATAAGGCTGCCGCCTGGAATTGTTGATTGCAGGCTTGCTTTTGTAGAGCCAGGAATCTTTCACAATAGTAGTTCTATAGCTGTTGTGAGAAAGCCTTTAGATGAAAACAAGCATTTGCTTGAATTAATTAGGGGCTCCCTAGACTTCTTTATAGCTGCTATAGCTTTAAATCAAAGAGTAGGGCTTTTATTTGAATCAAGTGAAAGGCTAACGCTTTATAGAGTTAATACCATGAGTCTTACACCATACTCATATACCTCGAGATCAAGCCGATTTGAGATGAGTCTACCAGTATTAGCTAGAGCATACTTTACTTGGGCTCTTGATGCTAACTTAATCATAAACATACTTGATGAAAATTGTAGGCCCTATGCCGAGTTCTATGAGGCCTTCAGGGCTGCCGAGACGGCCTCTATGCCATCCTGGGCTTCAGGCCAGAGGTTAACAGTGAATTTATTCGAGAGGCTTAAGCAGGAAAGGAAACTTCTGAGTTTAGGTTCCATAGACTTTAAGAACTATTTGATTATGGTTACAGATGTAACTGTAGCTTTAATGCCGGACAAAATTAAACATACTTATTGGAGCTTCAGATGGCTGATCGGCAAACACG
>NZ_JAWDMQ010000092.1:0-2949 GCF_046536515.1 Caldisphaera sp.
ATCTAAACACAGATAGAAAAAAGAAAGGTAGTATAAAGGTTTTTTAAACGTTCCTAGATCCGGGTAAATATATTAAGTATAATTCTTCAATGTAGTGGATTTTTTTGAAATGTTTTGTTTGAACATTTGAAGATTCTTATCCCATCATTAATTGATAGCTGAGTATTTTTCCCTCTCTAATATTGATCAACGCATAATTTAAGGTACCATCTCCATAGCTTGATCCCGGATTTATACACAATGTATCGCCAATTTTTTCTGCTGCCCTTGCTTCATGTATGTGACCGAATAAACCCAAGGCAGGTTTATATTTTAGAATTGAATCCATCACACTTTTGCTACCAGTGTGTATTAACTCTGGTTGGCCCCCGTTCAATACCATTTCTAATTCTCCACTCTCGTTCTTAACTAGTTTTGGAGCCAAATCTAATGTTGATCCATAGGGAGGAACATGAATATTAAATATAAGGTGGCTGGGGTCTTTGGCATAAGGCTCGCTAAGATTATCTATTAGCTTCCCTATCTCTTCTTCACTTTTTTCTCGGGGTGTTTCAAAGGGGGTTAAGTTTGAAAATCCAATGTTTATAATAGAAAAAGGCTGGAATTCAAGATAAACTTTATTATCTACGTTTTTAACGATTTCATTGTTTATTATGCTGTCAACCACAATTTGGTCGTCATCATTTCCTCCAGAAATAAGTAAGGGGACGTTTATATCTCTCAACGTTTGAGTTGCAAGGTCCACCCACTGCTTAAGTCTTTCTATTATTAGACTTTGAAAAATTAGGTTCATTTTTTTCTCATCAGCTATCAGCTCGGAAAACTCATCCTTGGTGACCACCTTATAATAATTACCCTCTTTCTCAAGCCTAGTGGAGAACTGATTTAGTTCAGATTCAGAATTGAGTGTAACTTTCCTTCCGTAATAATCGACTTCGTATATATTTTTTCCAGACTGAACAATTGGAAAGAATATTTTTCCTGAGATGTCACCTCCCATGATGACTAGACTTGCCTTATTTATTTTTGCAGCATTCAAGAGTTTTTTGAATACAAGGGTTGAACCATGTAAGTCAGTGGCGTAAAGGATTCTTTTGATTTCAGGTGAACTCTTTCTAAACATATATATCACGTAGGTGGAATTTCTCTAAATGTAGCGTCAAGATCGATACCCTTTTTATGCCATAGGTAATATCTTCTGAGGGCAAAATAAATTACCCAGGCAGCAAAAACTCCACTTATAAGTGCATAAGAAGGTATTGATGCAACGCCAAGGGAAGGGTCAGTAATATAGTAATAAAGCATCCAGGCTGAAAAGGCAGAAGCAATTATTCCAGAAATTGTCACGAGAGGTACTTTTCCTATTTTGTATTTTGAAACTTCTGAAAGAGAGTAAGCCTCTTTAAGTTTCCATGGCATTAAAGCTGCAGCTAGGGTAGTGGCAATGTACATTATTGTTGCAACAGCCGTAACTGCTAAGGTATATTGAATCCATCCTGGTACAAAGTTGTATACCCATGAATATACTATTCCTCCTAGGACAAAGAAGAGAACCTGAATGTTTACTGGTGTTCCTGTTTTCTTGTTGATTTTAGATACCCATGATGGAAGCACTTGATCAATGGAAGCCGCTATTGCTACTCTAGTTTGACCTATATATACATTCATTACAACCTGAACTGCGGCCATTGTAATTCCTAAGGTGGCTAGAAATGCAATTATTGGATTTGATGTTAGTGCTATTATAAGAGTACTGAACCAAGGTAAAATAGGCATACTCAAATTTGAAGAAACATAGCTACCATAAGCGGCGGCTGCAAGCCATTTCATACCTACTTGGTATACTAAAGCAAATGCCAGAAGGGCCATCATGAGGCCTGCAGCTATTCCTCCGCCAAAGTTAATAAATAGTTGTTTCTTAAAGCTATCGGCGGATTTTATTTCTCCAGCTTGTTCCTGTGCATAACCCACCCAGCCTAGGCTTGTAAGTGCAATTGCCATCACTCCGATGGTAGCAATCCAGCTAAATTGAAGGGAGGGATTGAAACCCTGAGAAGTTTCATAATCTATTATATATTGATAAAAATTCGGATTAGCAGATGGATCTATTTTAAGCGTTGCTGAATTGTAATTTGCTACAAATACAGAATGGGGAGTGAGAAACAGTAAGGCTACAATAATTGCATAAGAAAGTAAGAAAGAATACCATAAGAACCATTGAATTTTCACAAAAAGCTGAAGACCCTTAATAAGAACAACTGTTGAAATTGCTCCCAGAACAATTGTTGTTATCCACGTTCCCCATGGAGTCGCAAACCATTCTCCTAGGCTTATTAGTGCGGGATTATTGAGGGTAACACCCAGAGACGTGAACATTGGGTAAAGACCAAGAACAGATACCAACCATCCTGCTATTGCATCCCATTGCAAGAAGAAGAAAAGTATCATTGTTGCTACTACAGGAAATCCAACCCAAGGGGTCAGTCCACGAGATTCAAATATATAGTCTCCTCCAGTTCTTGGCATAACACTTGCAATTCCGGAATAAGCTATAGCAATAAATGATGCAAATATGGTTGTCAGTAAAATTCCGAGCCATATACTAGCACCAGGAAATACGGCTGCTGAAAGGAGATAAACCCATGGGAATATTACTCCTATGTTAAGAACATTATAAACAAAGGCAGAATATGGTGACATTACTCTTTTAAGTCCTGAAGATTTTCTTTTAAATGCGGTTACGTTAGTTTGGGGTTCTGATTTTGTGCTAATTTTATTGGGTGTTTGATTCTCAGAATCCATAAATCATTATTATGAATTCTCAATATTTAAATTTTACTAGAAAATTTCTAACAAAATTCAAATATCCATTCATATATGAAATTTTATTTCGATTTTTATGATTGAAAATTGAAAAATTTAAGATTCTTGAAAAAGATGAAATTGAAA
>NZ_JAWDMQ010000093.1:0-2764 GCF_046536515.1 Caldisphaera sp.
TCAGTTCCTTATCATATCTTCTTTACTATTTTTTCTCCAAGTCTCTGGAGCCAGTAATACACCTATTATCATTAAAGTAGTAAATATATATAAAATTATTAACCATGCATTGACTAAACCTAGAAATGAAATTGCATAAATAAAACTTATTGCAAAACCTCCTATAATAGCTCCTCCATTATATGTAAATCCTACACCAGTAGTCCTATATCTTTTACTAAACATTTCCGATAAGAAAGCCGGAATTGTTGAAAATATCATAGCTTCAATAAATGCTTGAATTGAAAATAAAATTATGAAATCATATAAATTTTCCGTGAAGCCAAACTTAATTAAAAAATATGATACCAGTGCGAAGACCATAACATAAATCATCATAGGCTTTTTTCTTCCTCCTATTATATCAGCCAAAAAACCTCCAAACCATACACCAAACAAAGAAACTAGATTAATTATAGCGATTGAAAAACCTATTACTTCTTCTTTGTATTCCAAATTATACATAATTGAAGGCCAAAAAGAAAAAGTTGCTGTATTTACAGCTAGAAGACCTGTAGTTATAAGAAGGCCAATAATAATTTGTTTTGGAGAGTTTTTAAACAAAGATTTTATAGGAATTTTGTCTATTTCCTTTTTTTCTTTCATTTCTTCAAATATATTTGTTTCTTTTGTAAATATTCTTATTACAAAAGCAATAACTCCAGGAATAATGGATGTTGCAAACAAAATTCTCCAACCTATTATTGGAAAAGCTTTTCCAGTTACCATAGAAATAATTGCTAAAACCAAAGAAACGATAAAGTAACCAGTTCCATACCCGCTTTGCACAAAGCTTCCTACAAAACCTCTTTTTTCTGGTGGAGTACTTTCCATAGCTAGTGTTGATCCTCCTCCATACTCAGCTCCTGCAAATAAACCCTCAAAAAATAATATTATGTATAGAATGATGGGTGATAAGATTCCTATTTTATTATAGCCTGGTAATATACTTTTTGAGGCAGACAAAAAAGAAAATCCTAATATAGTTATAACAAGCATATTTTTTCTTCCTAATTTATCTCCTAGAAAGTTACCTAAGACTAATGAACCCAATGATCTAGCCAATGCACCTACACCAAAACCTGCAAATGTTAAAACTATACCCAAAACTTTTAAATATGCAGGAAAGAAAATTGTCGATATATTCAATGCAACCAAAGCATATGCAATAGTTGTATATCCATCTAAGAGCCAACCAAGCCATGCAGATAATACTTGCATCCACTGATTTTTATTAAGCCCGTATATTGTAAACCCCCTTGGTTTGATTAAAGGAGCTTTGTAATTTAAATCTTTTATAAAAAACAAATTTTAAAAAATAAAAATAAATATATTCAATATTCATATTTTTTGCCTGCTTCATATCCCCAATAATAGAAAATTAATGAAATTACTATGAATAATATATTATCGTATGGAAAAACTATTTTATTTATTCCTGAGCTTCCAAAATATGATATGATTAATGTTGCAATTAGATATAAAGGCAACCAACCTCCTGATATAAAATCTGTTTTTTTCAGTTTCTCATTCTTATGATAATATATTAAGAAAATTAGTCCAAATAAAACAGATGCCCCGGCTATTGAAACCGCACTCCATCCTGACCAATATATAAGAAGTCCTCCAACAACAAATGCAATAGGAGATATAATTTTATATGCTGGGACTTTAAATGGTCTTTTTTCATTAGGATACCTTGATCTAAATACAGCAACGCTAACTGCTAGAGGTGCATATGAAAAGATAAATGCGTCGATCAATACAGTAAATATTGTCGCAAATGAAGGAAGCAATAATAGATAAATTATGGATACAACAAATATAAGTAAATTAGAGATATGAGGAACTCCTTCCTTATTTAATTTTGAAAATATCTTAGGAAAATATCTATCGTATGAAGACAATGAATATCCTACTCTTGATGCACCACCGAAATAAATTAAAGCATCAGTATATGACGCTAATATAGTTCCTGCAATCATTAAAAATATAAAAATAGCTAAAAGATTAGATGGGATTTTAACTGATGTTAGCGCAGTTATATAGGGATAAGGTAATGAAATTAATGAAGACCATTGAGTAGGGCTTGAAATTACTTTATCCGCAACACCTAAGAATGCCACGCTTTCAACTAGATATAATATCATGGTAATCAATAGTGAAGCTATAACAGCTTTAGGTATAAACTTACCTGGGTCTTTTACTTCTTCTGAATAATTGACCGGTTGCTTAAATCCTGCATATGCTAAAATTGTTGAAGTTACTGCAACAAAAAATCCAGCAACTCCTAAATTAATTGGCATGAATCCTCCTAAATGTGGCGAATTAAAGTTTTTAGCATTAAAGAACGCAAATAATGCTAAAACAGGTATCATAACCATTACTATTTTCAAAATAGTTAAGTAATTGTTTATATTTCCTATTAATCCTACGTGTTTATTGTTTATTAAATAAGTTATTAAGGTTATTAAAGCGCTTAATCCTATACCTATAACAGTTAAAAAGCCTGACTTGTATAATGAAGGGTAATAATATGCTAAGTATTCAACAAAAGCTATTATTGAGCTTGGAGTAACAAGTGCATATCCTAAAAAGGCAGACCAACCATTTATAGAACCTGCAACAGGTCCATTGCTTTTAGCTGGATAATATGCTACCCCTCCAGCTCTAGGCCACATAGTGCCTAATTCAATAACAACTAGCGCAACAGGCAAAATTAATA
>NZ_JAWDMQ010000094.1:0-2740 GCF_046536515.1 Caldisphaera sp.
CCCTTCAGGGCGGGGAGGAGGTCAGCCCTTTCGTGCAACACTATCCTAGCCATTTTGCTCACCAAGTAATTAAATTTATAGAAATTTTTAAGAAAGAATATATATAATTATTTTAATCGAGTTTATAAATTATTTTAAAAGATGGGGAATTATAAATATGGCAAACATCAGGTTGAAAAACACTACTATTGTTATAATCGTATAAAGGTAATCCTTCTCTCTGGCAAACTGTAGTATTCCTATGAATACTCTTATAACAGGTGTTGCAATTAATATTATTAATCCTAATAAAATTATATCAATTCCATTCAGTCTTTCTATTCCTGAATAAAAATTGCTAAATCCTAAAGTTTTAGTGTTTACATTAGAATTAGGATATATCAATTGTTGTAAAGTATAAGGTCCAGCTCCATTGTGAATTAAAACGAGGGCAATTCCAAATATAATTAATGCAGCTGAAATTATGACTCCAATCCTTAAAGTCCATCCAATAACATCTTCAAACTCTACCATTTTAATCACCTAAATATTCCTAAACCTCTTAATATCATTTCAATGCCAAGGAACAATAAAATAATTGTAAATACATATCTAATAGTTTTATTTTTCATTCCTGGTAATACCTTGGTCCCAGCAAAAGCTCCTAAGAGTACGCCGAGAGCGGTTATACCAGCTATTATTGGCTGAATGTATCCATATATCCAATATATTGAACTTCCAGTAGCAGCTGTTACTCCTATCATAAAATTACTTGTTGTTGTACTAACCTTCATTGGCAGATTCATAGCCCAATCCATACCTAAAACCTTTAAGGCGCCTGAGCCTATGCCTAATAGTCCAGATATTAATCCTGCTCCAAACATAATTATTTCTCCTAACCACCATCTAATGCCATAATATTTTACGTGCTGATTCAGTGCTTGATCGTAGTATTCTCCATGAAGCTTAAATATTTTCGTTGTTATATCAGGCTTTGCTTCTTTTGGAATTTCAAATTTTGACCTTTCTAATTGAAAATATATTTGTATTAATAACACTATACCAAAAACAATATATATGATCGAAGCTAAATGATGACTATAAACCCATGCAGCTATTAAGGATCCTACTATTGCTCCCCCTGATGTAGCGATTTCTAATCCCATTCCTATTTTTACGTTTGTTATTCTATCTTTAACGTAAGCGCTACCAGCGCCACTTGATGTTGCTATGGTTGAAATTAGGCTAGCCCCTGTTGCATAAATTATCGGCATGCCTAAATATAGTGTGTAAATTGGAACTAGAAAAGTGCCTCCCCCTAATCCTACTAGAGAACCAAGGAAACCTGAAACTATGCTCGCTATTGCAAGCAAAGCGAAGTATATTAGTTCCATCATTAATTATTTACACCCTAGCTATTACCTTTTATTAAAAGAATTTAAAAAGTTAAATGATAAGTTTATTAATAGAGTTAATTACATATATTTTAAGAAATTTATTTCTAATTATTTTTATATTTAGTTAAATAAATATATTTTATAAGCATTAAATATATATTATAAAAGAGGGGAAAAATGGAAGAGTCATTTCAAAATTTTATTGCCGATTTAATAGCTAGAAGAGTTGCTGGAGATATAGTATATAGCAATAATCCTAACATTGGATTAAGAAAATGGAGGGATTATTTTGAGGTATCACAATTGGAAGTAGCAAGAATTATGGGGGTTTCAGCTAGCGTTATAAGTGATTATGAAAAAGGTAGGAGAGCACCTGGAGCTAACTTTATAAAAAGATATGTTAGGGCTTTGTTAGCTATTGATCATCAAAGAGGTTGGAAAAAATTAGATGCTTTATCAAAAGCTTTAGGGATACCTAGAGGAGCTATTATTGATATGATGGAATTTAATGAACCCATTTCTATAGAAGGATTAATAGAATTAGTTGATGGAATTCTACTAACTCCAGATTATTCCGAATCTATTAGAGCATATGGATATACATTAATAGATAGTATAAGGGCAATAGTAGAACTCAGTGGTCCACAATTTTATTTTCTTTTAGGTTCAATGCCAGAAAGAGCAATTATTTTTTCTAATGTAATGGCAGGCCGAAGTCCTATGGTAGCTGTTAGGGTTTCATTAGTTAAGCCCGGTATAATTATAATCCATGGCCCTAGGAGATATGTTGATCCTTTGGCTATTGAATTAGCAAGATTAGAAGGGGTTGCTTTAATATTAAGCCTAGCTAAAGATATAAATTTATTAATAAAAAAATTAAGGTCAAAAGTTGGAACTGGTGAGACTAACTACTTTTCAGTTTTAGAATAGCTTCAGCTATGTCTCCATTAGATTCTATCAAAGCTTTTCTAGCAGTTTCTTTATCAACATTGGCTTGTTCCATAACAAGTTTAATATCTTCCTCGCTAATTTGGCTTTCTTGCTTATTTTCATTTAATGGCTCTATTTTTTTAGGCTCTCCGATTATGTAAAGCATAGTTGGTTGGTTTTTAGCTTTAATTATCATAACCTGAGGATCTTCAACTATTATTTTAGATCCGTCGGTTTCATTTATAGTTACACTTTCAGCTTTAACCTCCTCGATTTCCATTCCAAGCCTTTTCATTGCTTTTTTCAAATCTTTTGGATTAACTCCCATCAACTTAAATCGCCGTCTGACCTACTCCTCATCCTAAAGTGTGAGCTCCCTGAGATCTAAAAGATTACACTCCTTTTATTGGTGTTACTCTATTTACTATTTTAGG
>NZ_JAWDMQ010000095.1:0-2716 GCF_046536515.1 Caldisphaera sp.
GTAGTTTTCCTTTTTTCTTTATTAAAGAAAAGAAAGATGACCATGCCTCGTTGTTTTTCTGCATTATTGCTTGAGCGTTAACTCCTAATTTATCCTTATAATTATTATAATATTTGTTCCATGTCCCCTTAAAGTCTACTTTCTTTTCATGAAAAAACTGTTGTCTCCTCTCATAGTTCAACTCGTTGAAGAGCTTCACGGTGATGTTCGCTAGCCTTCCGAGCTTCCTTTTCTGAAAACCATTAGGAAGAAGGCGGACAACGTTTGTTCTTTTATTTGTATAATTAACTTCGTAGATACCTTCATCTGGTATTGCAGGAGAAATCGGCTCCTGCTCCTCATGTTTTAAGAGTTGACCAGACGAAGGCATCTAAGGCATCTCAAATAGAAATAGTATTTTTGATTTAAAAAATTTTACCCAGCCCCTTCTAGGGGCGAGGTTTGTCGTTCGCTATATCATCAAATGTTTTCATAAAATAATTGATGAAATAAGTGTAAAAGCTGTAAACTTACGAAATACTTTAAGAAACCCTTCAGGGCGAGGAATAATTCAATAATTTTAGTGCATCTATCAACTTATATAAATCATCCTCTTCGTTTGGAAAATGAATTGAAACCCTTATACCACCTATACCAGCACTTGCTCTACCTGAAACTTTGATGTTGAATTTCCTATAAAGCTCTTCAACAATTTTATAATTATCTTTAATTTTAGGATATAACTTAAACGTTAATATTCCCGAAGCTTTTTTATTATCTAATGGAGAAACGATTTCTAAGTTTTTCTCAATTAAATATTCAATTAATATCTTTCTTAATTTTAGGATATGATAATTAATGTTTTCAATTCCTATCTCATTAATTATTTTTAACGATTCTCTTAAACCTATTAAAGATGGTATTGAAAAGAATCCTCCCGCTTCATATGAATTTGCCCCTTCCCTTTTTAACTTATATTCATTAGAAGGAGACTTATTTTCATATCCCCAAAATTCTTCCCAACTCATCCCTACATCTAGGTTTAAATATCCATAATTTGGAGGGTTTGTTAGCTTAAGGGCCCTATCGCTTATATATAGAATACCTACTGAAAAAGGAGACAATAGCCATTTCTGAGTCCCAAAAGCAACAAAATCGGCTTTATTATATGATGCATCAAATATTGATTGACCAACATGTTGTATTGCATCAATTACTAAAAAACCATTATTATCATGTATGGCATCTGCTATTTCCCTTATATTAAGCATTAGCCCATTAACCCAAAAAACAGAACTTGCTAGAATTACTTTAGTTTCTTTTTTAATTTCATGCAATATATCATCTATATTATAATCTCCTTTATTGTTTCTAATAATTTTAATTTTAACCCCTCTTTCCTTCCATTTTAACGATTCCGAATAAACAGTTGGGAAATCCATATCGAATACTATCATTTCATCTCCTTTTTGAAGATTTATCGAATTCATAGCTGTTTGAATAGCTGGTGTTGTGCTATTACCAATCAAAGCTATATTTTCCTTTTTGCTATTTATTAATTTTCCTATATTGACTTTAATATCGTTAATTATACTTCCATAATAATTAAAATTAGTTAGCTCATCCGGTACAGATTTCAGATTTTCCAAATAGTCTTCCATTGCTTTTATGGATCTATAAGGAGGATCTCCTACGGACGCCCAATTTAAATAAGTATACTTATTAAAAACTTCAAATTCATTTCTCATCAATTCCAATCCTAATAAAGTATTAATTTATCAGTATAATAACTTTTACTCATTAAATTATAATGTAATGTAAACAAATTTAAAAGTTTAAATTTGTGTATTTGCTAATAATAATGGGTGAAATTTATGAGCAGATATCAAGTTAAGGTAGGAAATTTGAACGTTTTAATTGATGATTCCCTTTACTATACAAATAGCGACGAATGGATTAAAATTGAAGGTAAAAATGCAAGAATAGGCATTACTGATTATGCTCAAAAACAACTAAAAGATATTGTAGGTGTAGACCTACCTAAGAAGGGCTCTAATGTAAGCAAGAATGGAACTTTAGCTGTTTTGGAATCAGTCAAAGCCACTGCTGAAGTTTATTCTCCTATAGAAGGAAAAGTCATAGAAATAAATGAAAGGCTCCTTGATGAGCCAGAATTAATAAATAAAGAACCATATGATAATGGTTGGATAGCAATTATAGAAACTAACAATTTTAATAAAGAAGAATTTCTTACTCATAGCCAATATGCAGAAAATATCTCTAAAAGAAAATGAATTCTTTTATAAATAAGAAGTATAGAATTATTCAAATTAGCATTAATATTAGTTTATATGAAGTATAATATACTGTATTATACAACTATAATAAAAGACCTTTTAAATCCCGATATTTATGTTTAAATTGTGAATTAAGAGGCGTACACCGAATTGACTGTGGAAACTATAAATCATGATATTATAGTTTTGGGTGCAGGCCTTGCTGGTCTTAGGGCTGCTGTTGAAATAAAGAGAAAGTATGGAGATAAACTTGATGTAGGTGTTGTAAGCAAAGTGCATTTAATGAGAAGTCATAGTGTATCCGCTGAAGGAGGAACCTCTGCTGTTCTTTATCCAGAAGAAGGAGATAGCTTGGCATTACATGCATGGGACACAATAAAAGGCAGTGATTTTTTAGCCGATCAAGATGCTGTTTGGACGTTTGTTAAACTCATGCCAGA
>NZ_JAWDMQ010000096.1:0-2515 GCF_046536515.1 Caldisphaera sp.
CCTTATAAGGGCAATGGTGCTTATTAAAAAGGAATCTCCTGAGCTTAAGGCTGTAATCGTGGGCCCTGGAGATCAGACGCCATACTTAAGGCTTGTAGAAAGACTTGGAATTAAAGACAAGGTGTTTTTTACCGGTTACGTTGATGAAACTACAAAGGTAGGGGCAATAGATGCATCGCTTGCCTTAATACTACCCAGCATTAGTGATAACGTTGAGGCATTCTCGCTTGCAATTAGCGAAGCATGGGCTAGAGGAAAAGCAGTAATAGCCTCTGCTGTGGGAGAAATCCCATATAGAGTGAAGCATTTGATTAATGGGGCTCTGGTACCTCCAAGGGATCCTAAAGCGTTAGCTGAAATGATAATAAAGCTTTATTATGATAGCGATTTGTTGAAAAAGCTTAGCTTAGAGGGTAGAAAGGAACCTCTCCTGACCTGGGATCAAGTTGTTGATAATCTTCTGAAAATATATCAGAAAGAAACCATATGATGTAGTATTATTAAAAACTTCATAAGTTAAAGAGTAATATTTAACTATATAACCTTATACTTTCATTTCAATCTTCTTCATATTGATAATGATCAAGTATAGAATTAGTTGTAAACAACCCGCCTAACTAATAGTAATGTAAACCATGGACTTCTTCGAGCTCAACAGCACGTAGCTTTATCTCTATTATAACTCTCTTTGGGCAAAGCCTACATAAGCATAAGATTTTTTAATAAATCAAGTATAAAAACTTTTTTCTAGATAGATTCAGCTCTGAAGGGCAAGAGCTTCTGAGGCTATAAGAATTACGCACATTATAGAAATTATGCTACTCTATTATTATCTAAGCAGAGGAAACAAGCTTCCTGATTTTGAAATAATTAGCCAAAAGCTTGGCCCAAATTTCTTAAAGCAAAGTTCAAAATGTAGTTTATAATAATTATAAGGTAATTATTATTTTATAATATTTTACTTTATAAAATGCAATGCTTTACAAAGGAAACATAAAATGAATAGCATTATTAACACCAAGAAAAATAAAAAGAGAGGATGAGGATTCATTTCTTGGCAATAGTAAGTTAAGTTATTCAACAAAACCATATATTTATAGCTATACTAAAAATACTAGAGGAGGAAACAAATTTATGAGGATTGTTATAGCTAGGAGGGATTCTCTAACTCACCTTGATGGAGTTACTACCTTCACTGTAAATCTCGCTAAAGGGCTAATGGCATTAAATAATAAAGTAGCCCTCATGAGTTATGGACTTCTTAAGCCTCCAGAGGGCTACAGCAACTTTCCAGAATACCTGAGCAAGGTGCACGGATTGAACAATGTTGATATACTCACCATCAAAGGGAATATAAGTAGTCATCGAGAACCTAGGGTTTCTCTGGAGTGGCTCTTGAATGGCAAAGGAATTCTAAGGAGTTGGGATGCAGACGCCTTAATAATAAGCGGTATTGTGCCGGTAACCTTTAAGCCAAGAGTTGCAGTACTACATAATGTAACTAAGTTTGGCTCAAGATTTGAAAGAAGCATATACAAGATGCTTTATGCTTCCTATGACCATACGGTTTGCGTTTCAAAGAGTTCTAGGAACGAAGCTTTAGAAGTTGGTGTAATTTGTAATTTGGTGATTTACAATCCTGTTGACTTAAGTCCCTATAAGGTGAAACCTAGGCAGGAAAGGGATAATCTAATAGTACACATAGGAACTCGGGGAGAAAAGAATCTTCATATAAGCATTGAGGCAATAAAGCTGTTAAGGGAGGAGGATTATGAACTGAAGCTTGCTATAATTGGACCAGGAGCTTATGAAGCAGTTAAGGGAATCGTTGGCCACGTACCTAACTGGATTGAACCTCTAAATAACATCAGTGATGAGATAAAGATTGATATATTATCTAGGTCGTTAGCTTTATTGTTACCCTCAAGTTATGAAACCTTCTCATATGTTGCCGTTGAAGCTATGGCAAGCGGCACCCCTCCTATAGTCTCAGAGGCAGTTCCAGACGAGACTGTAATAAACAACTATAACGGTTTAAGGGTTAACAGGCTTTCTCCAGAGGCCTTCGCCCTTGCCATCAAGGCTCTGTTAAGAGATACCGAGCTATGGAATAGGCTTAGCGCCAACGGCATTGAATACGTAAAGAGGTTTGACTACATCAATGTAGCAAGGCAATATGAGGCCTTACTTAGGAGACTACTCAAGACCCTATAGCTTAGTCAGGAATTAGCACCTATATCAATAACATCTTTACTTGTAACATCTACTTTACCGTATATTTTCATCAAATATTTCAAAAACAGAACAGAATGACTAACATATTTAAATTTAACAAAACTATCACTTTTCTCTATTATACTGTCCTTATACTTCCATCCCAACTTAGAAGCTTCTTATAGAAATCTAAATGCTTTTCTAGAGATACGTTCATCAACTTGAAAGTTTTGCTTGTCAGTTTGATAACAAGTTTATCATTCTCAACTATTAATACTTGTATTTCTTTATCATAAAACAT
>NZ_JAWDMQ010000097.1:0-2501 GCF_046536515.1 Caldisphaera sp.
CTTAGCGAGGAGGAGCTTGCCAGCGGGCTAGGTGCCCTATTCGGAGGACCGTAACCCCTTTTTAACCCCTTAAAGATTGATAGTATAAAGACCCTAGAAATCTATAAAAATGCTTAAAATGAATAACTACAAGCTTGAAATATTTGAAGAGGTGAGTTACAATAGAATACATATATGCCTCACTAATGTTGCACGGTGCCAAGAAGGAGATAAATGAAGAGAACTTGAAGAAGGTCCTCGAGGCAGCGGGAGTCCAAGTAGACGAGGTAAGGGTTAAAGCCCTCGTTGCTGCCCTCCAGCAAGTGAACATAGATGATGTTCTGAAATCTGCTGCAGCTGCACCGGTAGCGGTTGCCGCCGCTCCAGCGGCACAGCCTGCTGCAGAGCAGAAGCCAAAGGAGGAAGAGAAGAAGGCTGAGGCCAAAGAGGAAGAGGAGAAGAAGGAACTTAGCGAGGAGGAGCTTGCCAGCGGGCTAGGTGCCCTATTCGGAGGACCTTGAGCTTTAATCCCAAAGCAGCCTTTTACGACGACATACGTGAAATTTTATAAATTTTATTTAAATTTTAACTTGGTCTGATCTCCTCTTCACATTAAAAGGGGAGGCTTTCAGCTGTAAAGGGGTATAGACTTTTTTGACATATTTTACATAGTTTTAATGGACCTTCATCAAAAAACATAGAAGAGCGCTTAATTATAATATTTTTATATTTTAATATACCATCATCTTTTTTTAGTTTATTGCGGGAACACAAAATTATAAAGGTAGGTCTATTTCTTTTGAGTACTCACATAAGTTTATATTTTCCTATGTTTACAGCTCTCAGATATGTGTATTATTATCATGTAAGATTTAATAGATGTGATAGCATTCCTACTTATCTTTTATATGCTGAGATTGATGTCCATTCTATAGAAACCATCTTCATAGCATTCATTATACTAAAGGATATTAACTAACTATCATAGCCAACATAATAATTACTACTAAACTACTAATTAAAAATGATTCTGAAAAACAGAGATTCTTAGGGTTCCTTCTAGCATCTTCCTTGCTTTTGCTCCTATCACAGTAATTGGCTAGGCTTTTGATTATAAGTCAAAAGATAAAAATTAAAGTATTTATTGTTATGCGCTACAAAATAATTTTCGGGAAGCTTAATGCCTAATTTGGCCACTCATAAAAAGGTTTATGAAATGCTTGGCTATAACGCCGTTGTCTGTGAAGAGATCGATAAGTTGATAGATGTTGAGCCTCCATTATTTAGAGAAATTTTCTCTGAATCAACCGGTGAAAAAAGGCTTTGGAAGAATTTTGGTTTTCGCAAGGTTGAGTTTCCGCTGATGTATAGGTACGTCCTTAAAAATTTTGGTTTAGAGGGTATTAAATGCCTGGTTACGCACTATGTGCTAGATTATATAGAGGGCTTGCTGTACAAAGGATTTGATATAAATATGATTAAAGATGAGGTTAAAGCTCTAATCTCTAGCTATATCGAAGAATGCAATGTTCATAAAGAGGATGATTTTGCAGAAGTTAACAACATTCTTTTGCAAGTCTTTAAGGACTTATTGAATAGATTTGATGATATAGCTCAAGCAGTTAAGAGCAGCTCAAGCCTCGACACTTCACCAATAGAATTAATCGTCAATGCTTCAACTGATTTAATAAGTATTGAACTTCACAGTGCTCTTATAGCTAAAGGTTATAGAGGTAAGAGTGGTTTTACTGTAAGCTCTTCTATTTTTAATGAATACATGCGAATCTATAACAAAGTTAGGCGGTTACTAAAACAGACACTCAATGAAGCTCTGAGAAATCGAATCATAGTAGACCCTCAAGGACTTTTAGAATCGATAAACAACGTTAAAAAACAAACTGCGGAAACCAGAACAATAGGCGATGTTATCCAAGCAGTTAAAGAAGAGGGTATTAAGAACTATGATTTTTACAAGTTATTAGAAATGATTAAGCATTGTGTTGAAGAAGCCATCAAATCTTCCAGCTTCAGTTCCTTGTAAAGAGCGAGCTAATTTTCTAGATTATATTAAACATGAATGAATAAAAACATTGCCTGTAATATCGCTTTATAATTTTTTATGATATTATAAAGAGTGCTTGGATGCGATAATTATAGAAAATCCTCATTCTCATAACTATGAAAAGCCAAGAATCTTCTAGAGAGAAAATATGCATGTTTGCAAAACATATCAACGAATTCATGATTAAGCCCAAGAAGCCCACGAAACTGATGGCATTTAAAAAATTATTTAATTTATGCTATAGGCTGTTACTGTCAATTGTTATAAAAGAAGTTGACTAATGTGTAACTTTAGACCAAGTATTCAAAATAAAATAGGCGGGCCCGCGGGGATTTGAACCCCGGACCACCGGCTGTCCCCGCCTTCCTATCCTAGCTTAGAAGGCCGGCGCCCTATCCTAGCTAGGCTACGGGCCCTATTCATTTGAATAATTGCTTAGAAGGTTTTTAATTTTGTTGTG